>CALFSV010000036.1 GCA_937916485.1 uncultured Paracoccaceae bacterium
ACCGGCACCAGCAGGATCATGCCCATGGTCACAGCCATGACCATGACCATGACCACGATCATCATCACTAGCAGGACATGGCGCCGATGGGGTCCTTTGCCTTTCTGACCGACAGGGTCTGGCTTCGGGCGCTGGCGCGGGATGCGTTTGGCAAGGACTTCTGGGGCTTTCTGGCTGCCGCCATCGGCTTTGGCGTGCTGTGCTGGTGGTGGAAAGGCGCCGAAGTGACCCTCGAGGCCCTGCGCAGCGATGTTGAGATGGTGCTTAAGGTGTTGCCCCGCATCGTGCTGGCCCTCTCGATTGCCGCCCTGATCTGGGTGATGTTGCCGCGGGACCGGATTTCCGGGCTTGTCGGGCAAGAGGCCGGTCTGGCCGGGCTTATCATCGCCACGATGGCCGGGGCGCTGACGCCGGGCGGGCCGTCGTCGGCCTATGCCCTTCTTGCTGTGCTGGGCACGTCTGGGGCGGACCGGGGGGCGATGATCGCCTATATTACCGCCTGGGCGACGCTGGGTCTGCAACGTGTGCTGGTCTGGGATGTGCCCTTCATGGGGGCAGAGTTCGCGATGCTGCGGGTGCTCGTCAGCCTGCCCTTGCCGATCCTGGCCGGGCTGATCGCCCGCAGGCTGCCATTCGAGATGATCCTGCGTGATTTCGTGCCGATGACCGCGAAAGGGCGCGGCGAATGATGAGCATCGGGATCGTCATCCTTACGGTCTGCCTTCTTGTCCTTGTCTTTCTGGCCCTGCGCCGGCGCGAAGACCCGGGGCCTGTGGTCCGCCGGATGCTTGAACAGTTCTCCAAGCTGATCCCCCGGATGCTTTGCGCCCTCGTGGCGGCAGGGTTCATTGCCCAGTTGATCCCGCAGCAGGCGATTGCCGCACTCTTGGGGGAAGAGGCGGGGATCGTAGCGCTGCCAATCGCGGCGCTCAGCGGGCTTATCGTGCCGGCCGGCCCCGTCATCGCCTTTGCCATCGCGGCAGTCTTTGCCAAATCTGGGGCGTCGGCCGCGGCGCTGGTGACGTTCATCACCTCCTGGACGCTTTTTGCCACCCACCGCATCCTGATTTACGAGCTGCCGCTACTGGGGCCTTCCTTCCTGCGGATTAGGGCGGTCTCGGTCCTTGTGATGCCGTTTGCCGCCGGTGCCCTGGCCATGCTGATCGGCCTGATGACCAGCTACGGCACTCCGATCATTCATTGACCCACAAAAGGAACCGCATCATGTCCGACTACACCAAGTATCAGTCCGATGTGATCGTCGATCTGCTTCAGCATTACGAGTTCGAGTATATCGCCATCAACCCCGGAGCCAGCTTTCGCGGGCTGCATGACAGTCTGATCAACTATGGGGGCGATAATCCCAAGATGCTGGTCTGCCAGCATGAGGAAACGGCGGTACAAATCGCCCATGGCTTTGCCCGCGCCACGGGGCGCCCCATGGCCTGCATCCTGCACGATCTGGTCGGCCTGCTGCACGGGCAAATGGCGATCTACTACGCCTTCACCGACCGGGCCCCGGTGTTCATCCTTGGGGCGACAGGCCCGATGGATGAGGGCAAACGCAGGCCTCGGTCCGATTGGCATCACACCGCCCAAAGCCAGGGCGACGCGGTGCGCAACTTTACCAAGTACGACTATCAGCCCCACGCCATTGAAGGGGTTACAGACAGCTTTATGCGGGCCTATTCGACCATGGTGACCGAACCGCAGGGACCGACCTATCTGTGCTACGACGCGCTCTTGCAGGAAACGCCCCTGACCGCTGAGGTCAGGATGCCCCCGGCCGACGCGCAGCGCGCCCCCACCCCGATGGCGGCAGATCTGGCCGTCCTTGAACGGATCGTGGCGACCCTTCTGGCGGCGGAAAGCCCGTGGATCATGGCCGAGTTTACCGGGCGGCAGCCGGGCAATTTCGACAAGCTGGTCACACTGGCCGAAACCCTTGGCGTTGCCGTCTGGGACGTCAATTCGGCCCTGTGCTTTCCCAACAGACACAAGCAGAACCTGTCCATGGACACGCCCAGTCTGGCGAGTGCCGACGCCATCCTCGCCCTGGATGTTCGGGACTGGGAAAAGGCGACCGCCAAGCTCGACAGCACAACTCGCGAATTGAACTCCTACCTGTCCGAAGACTGCATCTGGATGGACGTGGGCTTTCATGAGACGGGGCTGAAGTCATGGTCCCTCGACTATGGCCGCTACCTGAGCAAGGCGTTCAGCGCGCTGGGCGACCCCCGTCTGGCCATGCCGCAGATGACCGAGATTGCAGAACGTCTGATCGCAGCCGATCCTGCGCTGCCCGGCAAGATCGCCGCACGCAAAGCCAGGATAGCCGAGCGGCACGACGCGCTCTTTGCCGGTTGGGCGGCCGAGGCCGAGGCGCAGCGCGAAGGGTCCCCCCTGACCCTGCCCCGTCTTGCGCAAGAGGTCTGGGAGGTGATCGAGAGCGAGGATTGGGTGCTAAGCTGCGGAACCCTGCGGCAATGGACCCGTAAGCTGTGGAATTTTGATAAACCCTACCAGCATCCGGGCAAATCCCTTGGCACCTCGACCCAGATCGGCATGTCGCTTGGCGTGGCTCTGGCCCACAAGGGGACCGATAAGGTCGTCGTGGCCATCCAGCCCGATGGCGACTTGATGTATGACGCAGGCGCCCTTTGGACAGCGGCCAAGCACGAGATCCCGTTGCTGATCGTGATGTTCAACAACCGGGCCTACTACAACGACTGGCACCACCAGATACGGATGGCCCGGGCCCGTGGCACGGATGAGGCCAAGGCGCATATCGGCATGGACATCTTTGATCCCGAACCGGACTTTGCGATGATTGCCAAGGGTATGGGCATGTGGGCCGAAGGGCCGATTGACACCCCCGAAGAGGTGGGGCCCGCCCTGCGCCGTGCCCTTGAGGTTGTGAAATCGGGCAAGCCCGCCCTGGTGGACATCATCACCCGGCATCGGTGATAGGGGACGAGGACTTGCGGTTTGGTCAATGCTGTCGTTCACGGATTATTTCACTTAGCCATCTGAAGATTGCCGTTGTAAAAACAGGGCATGGCTTATGATTATGACAAACTCTACGGATCTCAGCCGCAGGCATTGGGTGATCCTACTCAGGTTTTCGTAGACTTCTTTGATCAAAATGCGCGCCAGAGCCTTAGGGTTCTGGACGTTGGCTGCGGGCAGGGCAGGGATGCCGTGTTCATTGCGCGCAAGGGTCACAGCGTCATCGGCGTTGATCTGTCGCCCAACGGGATCCGCGACCTGAACCATGCGGCGAAGGCCGAACACCTGTCCATTGAGGGTGTTGTCGCCGACATTTCGACCTACCCTCCAGAGGGTGATTTCGATGTCGTTCTGATTGATCGAACCCTGCACATGTTGCCACGCAAAGAACGGCTTGCGGCGCTTGCCCGTCTGATCGGTTTTGTGCGTCCCGACGGTTGGGTCTTGATTGCGGACGAACGCGCGAACATGCAGGACTTCAAGGACGCATTCGCGGCAAGCGATCAGGCTTGGGATATCGTGCTGGACAAGGGCGGAAGCCTGTTCCTTCAGCGGGGTTGAATCTGGTCTGGACCGAGGGCCGACCTTCGACGCTGCGTCCTTGCCCGTCCAACAGAACAAAAAATGGCGCCCCGTTCGGGGGCGCCATCTCCTTTGTCCTTAAGATCTGCTTACTGCGTGCAAGCCGCAGAGGCGAACTCGATACCGTCAGCGTTGGGGGCATAGGCGAAATCGCAGGTCATACCGACCGTCAGCGCTTCGCGGTCTGCTTCGGCCCCGTCGATCGTCAGCGCTGTCCGAGAGCCCGAGATTTCGCCCGTCATCTCGCCCTCTGCGCCGGTGAACCCGACAACCTTGCCATCGTCTTCAAGTGACAGGATCGCCGAGGTGACCATCATCATAGCGGGCTCTGCCTCGGCCATGACCTCGCCGGTGCAGGTGGCCACCTTGAATTCCAGCGGATCGGTCGCGGGATCATAGGTGAATTCGCAGTTCATGCCGACCATGAGGGCGCTGCGCTCTGCACTTTCGCCGTTGATGGTCAGGGTCGTGCGCGAACCCGACACTTCGGCCGCGACCGAGGCTTCGCCGTTCATAAAGCCGACAACCTTGTTCCCGTCCTCAAGCGACAAGATGTCAGAGGTGACGGTGACGGTTGGTATCTCCACCTCAAGGGCCGCCGCGATGATCGCCGTGGTCTCTGGGCTTTGCAGTAGGGCGCTGCGAACCTGTTCGGCCACAACGTCACCCCGGCCTGGGTCAATTGACAGGCTCAACTTTTCGGCATCCGCAAGGAAGGCCGGGTCGGTCAGGACGGCCATATAGGCGTCCCGCAACTCTTCCAGAATCTCGTCCGGCACGCCCGGAGGGGCGGCGGTCAGGCGGCCAAGGTTGGAGTTCGCGTCGATCAGGCTGACAATCGCCCGGCCCTTGTCGGTCGTGGCATAGTCGATTGCCTGTGGCTGCATGTCGCCACCCACGGCCAGCGCAAAGAAGCCGTTGCCACCATCAACAAAGGGACGCAGCGATTCCAGCGAGGCCACCTGGCCCACCACTTCACCACGCATCATCGCCATTTCACCCTCGTTGCCATTGTAGCCGGGGATCATCTGGATATTGAGGTCAAGGCCATCGGCCAAAAGCTTGGTTTCGGTGTAGTTGGCAGACCCGACGCCAGAGGCTGCGAAAAGCACCGGACCAGGGGCTGCGATTAGATCGTCAAAGCTGGCAAGGCCGCTGTTGGACGACAGAACCATCGTGCGGGCATCGGAAGAGGCCTTGCCGACCCAGCTGAACTCATTGAGGTCGAATCGGATCCCTTCCTGGCCAAGGATCTGCGCATAGATCAGACCGGTGTTGAAGGTGCCGATGGTCAACCCGTCGGGGTCAGAGGCAAACAGGGTGTTGGCCCCGATGATATGGCCTGCGCCCGGCAGGTTGTTAAAGATCACCCGGTCAGCACCCAGTTGTTCGCCAAGGTAGTTGCCGATCAACCGTCCATAAGCGTCATAGCCGCCGCCCGGACTGGTCGCGATGATGTAGGTGATGGTCTTGCCTTCGTAGTAGTTTTCGGAAACAGCAGGACCGGCGATAGCGGCCGCGATAGCAGCCGTGAAAAGGATACGCTTCATTCTTTCCTCCCTGATTGCGCAGGCGGGGCTCTCCCTTCCCCGGTCCTGCAAGTCGCCGATTTTACTCGTCTGCCGGCGGCACCCAGACGTCCTCAAATCCCTCGGCTGGTTCCAGCTGGTCGAACCAGTCAAGCCCGATGGCCTTCATCACGCGGCTGTTGCAGACGATCACCCGTGCTTCGACGTCCGAGGTGTTGAACCGCTTATGCGCGACATAGGGCGGCACATAGATGAAATCTCCGGGGCCCCAGTCATAGCGTTTCGGGGTCGTGTCCCAGGTCCATTCAAACTCGACCTTGCATTCGAACTGCACATCGTAATGCAGATCGTAGCCCGTGCCCTCGATCACAAAGGCGATCTCTTCGGTCAGGTGGCGGCTGGTGCCCGTCGCCTTGCCCGGGTCGATGAACTGCATATAGGCGTCAATGCAGCATTCTTTGGTGTCCATCCGCTCATTGATGATGTGCTTGATGAGACCGTCAGCCGAGCGTTCGATGGGCATCTGGGCCGATTTCACGACGTTCAGACGGTCTTTGTATTCCTTGCGGAACTCCTGACTGGCCTTGAGGGCGTCGTTGTAGAAGGTGACTTCGGGCGCATCGGCCTTGGCACGCTGCCGCTCGATGGCGTCGACGAAAGTTTGCGGATCCATGTGTTTCTCTCCTGTCCGTCAGAGGCTTGCCGGTGGTGCGTAGTCTTCGTGACCAGGCACCGGCTCGGTCGGCGGGAATTCAACCATCTTCTGGAAGATCATATGCATGAACAGGAACAGCGGCTTGGCCTTGAGCACGAGGACAAAGCTTTCATCGTCGCTGTCGTTCAGGTGCTGGTGAACACAGGCATTCTCGACGATCAGCGCGTCTCCGGCCTCCCAGTCCATGCGGCGGCCGTCGTGGATGTCATGCCCCTTGCCCTTGAGGACAAAGAACACGGCCGAGTTCATGTGGCCGTGGATCTGGCCATAGCCGTGGGGCGCAAAGGCATCCACATGGGCCTCGATCGACTGGGCGATCCGGTTGGCCTGAGGGTTGATGACCTTCTTGCCAAAGTTATGGGGCCCACCCTTCCACTTCATGTCGCTGGTCTTGTAGACCCGCGGTTGCTTGTAAAGCTCTTCCTTCATCTCGCCATAGGTGCCCTCAAGGGCACGGACAAAGGTGCGCTTTTTGGTCCAGCGTTCCCAGACCACCTTTTCGCGGCCTGCCTCACTGTTGTGGCCTACACCGGCCTCGGTTTCGTCGGACATGATCCCTCCCCGGACGCATTGCGTTAGGTCAACGTTAGACGCTGCCGGGCATTCCAGTCAACGGGACGGCATTCCACATAGGGGAACAACGGCCTTCAATCGCCGACAACATCCCTTAACTCATGGGCTGTGATCGGCAGGCCAAGGTAGCTTGCCTGCGGCTCGTGCAACAACTCCCGGACGTCATCGGGGCCCAGCCGCTTGATCAGCTGGTCGATCAGACCAAAGAGGGGCAGGGACAATCCGGCACTTTGAGAAAGCTCCAGCGTCAGGTCCATGTCCTTCTCCTGCCAGGTGAAACGACTGGTGTCCCAGCGCTCCAGCGTTGTATTGCGGGCGGGGCATTTCAGAAGGGTTTCGCGCATGGCCTGCGCATCGATCCCGCAGGCCTTTGCCAAGGCCAGGGTCTCGTAGTTGGCCACGCAAGCGGCCCAATGCATCATGTTGTTGCAGGTCTTGGCGATCTGCCCGCAGCCGACAGGCCCGATGTGTTCGACGCTGCGACTATAGGCCATCAGGACGGGTGTGATCCTTGCGATGTCCTCTTCGGTCCCGCCACACAGCGAGATCAGCTCGCCTTTGCGGGCGCCCTGCATGCCATAGCAAACCGGCGCGTCGACAAATCCGACGCCGGCGGCGCTGCACAGGGCGTCAAGGTCTATCATTGTCTTGGGGTGATTGGTCGCGCTGACCACGATTGTCGTCCCGGCAGCAGGGCCCGCAGCAAGAAGCGCAGTCACGACGGCATGGCTTTGGTTGTCGTTGGCGACCATGACAAGGATCGCCGATGTGCCGTCAACAAGGGCGGCCAGGTCGGGCGCGGGGGTCAGGCCGCGCGCGACGGCGGCGTCCATCGCGGCGGAGTCGGGATCAAAGGCGATGACCTCCATGCCCTTGTCCAAAACATGACCGGCCATCTCCAGACCCATAGCGCCCACTCCGGCAACTCCAACACGCATCCGCTGTCCTCCCTGATTGTTTCGCCTGGTCGGGCATCTGCCGCCCGCCGAACTGATGGCAAAGCTTGTGACGCGGCCTCGCCAATTCAACGACGGTGATCCCCTTGTTCCGCTATGTGGAATGATGGTCCAAATACGATTGTTGCAAGCCGGACCTCTCTCCTACGGTAGGGCAAGGCCGGCTTGAACGGGTGGGACCGGACAAGCATGGCGTGTCGTGCGCAGGCAGGGAGGAAACCGGCCGCAAATCGACATGACTGACATTTTCGGGGAGGATGACCAGTTGAACCTTGATGCCATGTTCGGACCCTTGTTCGAAATTATCACGTCGCCCTATTTGATGGGCCTGATCCTTCTGGCCATCCCCATCGGTATGTTCTTTGGCGCCGTTCCCGGATTGGGCGGCAAGCTGGGTATCGTTCTGCTGATCCCCTTTGTGTTCGGGATGGACGCCCTGCCGGGGGCCGTTTTTCTGCTGGCGATGCATGCGGTGGTGCATACCGGAGGGTCGGTTCCGTCGATCCTGTTCGGGGTGCCCGGAACGGGACCAGATGCCGCGACAATCGTCGATGGATACCCGATGGCCCAAAAGGGTGAGGCCGGGCGGGCGCTGGGCGCATCGCTTGGCGCGTCGGGCATTGGGGGTGTTATCGGGGCATTGTTTCTGGCCGCGATGTTGCCGGTCCTGCGCCCTGTCGTGCTGGCGTTCAGCCCGGCAGAGTTCTTTCTTTTGGCCCTCTTTGGCATCACTTTCATCGCCATGCTGTCGGGCGACAGCCTGATCAAGGGCATCGCCGTCGGCTTTCTCGGCCTGATGGTGTCGCTGGTCGGACTGGACCCGCATACGGGGTCGCAACGCTTTACCTTTGACCAGCTGTTCCTGTGGGATGGCGTGAACGTCGTCGCCGCGGTACTGGGGATCTTTGCCATTCCCGAAATGATAGCCCTTGGCGTCAAGGGCGGTGCTATTGCCCGGGTTGAGGGCAAGATGGCGGGCTATGACATCTGGCAGGTTCTGGACGGGATCGCGGATGTGTTCCGCAACTGGTGGTTGACCCTGCGGACGTCGGTCATTGGTGCCGTCATCGGGGCGATCCCGGGGCTTGGCGGCGATGCGGCCTCATGGCTGTGCTATGGCCATGCGGTGCAGACCTGCAAGAACCCTGAAAACTTTGGCAAGGGCGACGTGCGCGGCGTCATTGCCCCCGAAACGGCCAACAACTCCAAGGAAGGCGGCTCGCTTCTGCCGACCCTGTTCTTTGGGGTGCCGGGCAGTTCGGGTATGGCGATCCTCTTGGGGGCCTTTGTTATGCTGGGCATCCAGCCCGGCCCGCAAATGGCGTTGACCGGCATGGACCTTGTCTGGTCCCTTATCTGGGCGCTGGCCCTTGCCAACCTGCTGTCCATCCCCGTGTTCCTTGCCATGGCGCCGGCCTTTTCCCTGCTGGTCTTTGTGCGGGGGGCCTTGCTGATCCCCTTCGTCCTCGTTCTGGCGTTCCTTGGGGCCTATCTGTCCGAAGGGGCGTGGGAAAACATGCTTCTCCTCTTCGGGTTGGGCATCCTTGGGTACTACCTCAAGAAATTCGGTTGGCCCCGGCCGCCCTTTGTCATCGGCCTTGTCCTTGGGTCGATCGCCGAGGATTCGATCCACAAGGCGCTTGCGATCTGGGGGCCAACCTTCTTCCTCAGGCCGCTGTCGTTGGTTCTGATCGGCCTCATCATTCTGACGGTCGTCGTCTATATCCTGCGCCTGCGTCGCGCCGGACCGGGAGTAAAGATGGATGTTTGACGCTCGCAAAATCACCACGCTCGTCATGCTTGGTCTGTTCACGGGTGCCACCTTTCTGGCGCTTAGCCTGCCGGCCAAGGCGGCCTTCATGCCGTTCCTTGTTGGCATCCCCGGAATGCTGCTGTGCCTTGCGCAGCTTGTGATCGATTTCCGGACCGACAACCGGGTAGAGGATGCCGCCGTTGGCCAAGGCAAGGATGAGGGCAGCCGACCAGAGGTGCAGATGTTCCTCTGGCTCGGGCTGTTTACCGTCGCGCTTGTCGGGTTCGGATTTGTCTGGGGTGGACCGATTATCGTGATGCTGTTCGTGCGTTTCAGCAGCAAGGACACATGGCTCAACGCCTTCTTCGCAGGGGCTGGGACATTCGCGACGCTGTTCGGGGTCTTCGTCTGGATGCTTGAACTCAAGCTGTTTCCGGGGCTGGTGGTTCAGGCGCTGTTCTAGTCGGCCGACCAAGGCGCTCTGGGGCCGTGGCACAAGTCACTTATTCGACCGCCGTTCGAAACTTCTTTTGACAGAGTGCTACGGCATGGGCAAAGTTGAGCAATCGATTGCACAGCGGTAATGAAACGTCGGGAGATTTCTCGTGTCAGATGCGGATTTCGTAATTGCCGGGGCAGGGCACAACAGCCTCGTGACCGCCTGCTATCTGGCCAAGGCCGGCTACAGGTGCCAGATCCTTGATGCCCGGGCCATCCCGGGGGGAGGCTGCACCACCGAGGAAATCCTTGGACCGGGCTACGGAATCGACACCTGTTCGACCGGGCATACCCTGATCCTGCAAAACCCGATCATCCGGCTGGACGAGCTTGGGCTGGTGGCCAAATACGGCCTTAGCTATCTGCATCCTGATCCGGTGGCGCATGTGGGCCTGCCCGATGGGGAACAGATCACCATGTTCCTCGATCCTGCCAAAACGATCGAGGAATTGCGCCGGTACTCTGAGAAAGACGCCGAAAGCTATGCCCGACTGCTGGCCGAGTTTGACGAGTTGCGCCCGATCCTTGGCAAAGCCCGCGCCCGTCCCATCGGGTCAGGGCCATCCATGCGCGATCTTTTGAAGGCACATCCCCGGGGCGGCATCTGGGCCCGGCGCATGGCGATGAGTGCGCGGGACATCATCCTGCGTGAATTCGAAAGCCCCCATGTCCGCGCTTTCATGGGCTGGATGGCTTTTCAGACCGCCGTCCCCATCGATCAGGCCGGGACGGGGCTTTTGCCCTATCAGATCACTGCCCCCCGGCAGGCAAACAGCTGGTCGATCCCTGCCGGCGGCTCAGGGCAGCTTGTCGATGCGATGGTGGGGTTCCTGCAAGAGAACGGGGCGACCATTACCTGCGGTGTCACCGTGTCAGATCTGATTCTTGAGGGCGGCCGCTGCGTTGGCGTCAGATCCACCACGGGGCAGGAGTATCGTGGCCGCAAGGGCGTGATCTCGACCATCCACATCAAGCATCTGGTCGACATGGCCCCAAAGGATTGCTGGGGTGAAGATTTCCTGTTCGGGGTCGATACCTATAACGTGGGCGTCCCATTCTTTGCCGCCTACCTTGCCACCTCGGCACCGCCTGTCTTTGAAACGCCGCGCGGCCCGCGCAGCGCTGTGTCCGCAGGCTATGCCGGATGGTTCGAGGATCTGGTGCAATCGGGGCGGGACATCTACGACGGCAAGCTGTCCGACGATGTCAGCTGGCTTTTGGTTGCGACCCCCTCGCTGGTTGACCCCAAACGCGCGCCGGACGGGCACCACACGGTCAAGTTCCTGACCCACACGATCTACGATTTGCCCGGCGTCGGACCGGCGGGCTGGGAGGCCCGGAAAGAGGCGTTCACCGACAAGCTGATCGACAAGATCCGCAGGTTCTGCCCCGCTTTCACCGATGACGTGATCCTCGCCCGCATGACCAAATCGCCGGTCGATATCGAGGCCGCCAATCTGCACATGATCCACGGCGCCCCCCACGGGGGGGACCGGTCGATCACCTTTTCCGGTGATCAGCGCCCGGTGCCGGGCTGGGCCGCGCACAGAATGCCGATCCCGGGGCTTTACCAGACCGGTGGCACAACCCATCCGGGTGGCTCCATCACCGGCTATCCGGGGCGCAATGCCGCCATGGTTGTTCTTGAGGATATGGGCGTGGACCTGTCGGGGATCATGTCGGTCTAGGACCGACAAATCCGAAACGCAGATCTATCCAATAGGCCTCGTCAGATGAACCGATAGCGCGTCAACCGGCCTGCGACCGCACCGTCGTGCCGGGCACAAGCTTGAAGCCGACATCATGGGTCGGTCGGATGGGTTGATCATTGGTCTGGGCAAGGACCATTTCGGCGGCATGCTGGCCGATCTTGAGGTGGGGCACCGCGATGGAGGTCAGCCGGTAGGACTGGATCGAGGTGATCGGCAGATCACCCCAACCGGCAATGCCGATGTCGCCGGGCACCGACAGGCCCTTGCGTTTGCAGTATTCGTAGCCGCCGACGGCCATATTGTCATTCTGGTAGAAGATCACATCAATGTCACGGTGCGAGGCCAGCAACTGCTCGGTTCCATAGTAACCGGTGTAGAAGCTTGGAACGTCCTTCAACAGCAGCTGCTTCTTCAGCGTGCCCGACGCGTCGGACACGGCCTTGCCAAAGCCGGATAACCGGGCGCTGGCGGCGTTTGCCGTATCGTGCGAGGTGCCGACATAGCCAAACGCCCCGTAGCCGCACCCTGCCAGATACCGACCCATCGTGTAGCCGCTGTCAAAGTGGTTCAGCCCAACGCACATATCCAGCGGGTTGGAATTGAAATCCCAGATTTCGACAATCGGGATGCCCGCGCCTGTCAGCATCTGGATGGCCCGCTGGCTATGGGACCGCCCGGTTATGATCAGCCCGGCCGGTTGCCAGGACAGAACCGTCTCGATCCAGCTTTCCTCATGTTCTTGCTCGTGCTCGGTCATCCCAAGGACGGTCTGATGGCCAAAGGCCCCAAGCTTGCGGTTGATCCCCTCCAGGACCTGGGCGAAAACCTCGTTTCCAAGTTCGGGAATACTGACGCCGACAAAGGTTGATTTCTTGTCGCCGGCAAAGACCGTTGCAAGGCGGTTGGGCAGGTAGCCCAGACGTTCAACCTCGGCCATGACCTTCTTGCGGGTGGCCTCGGAAAAGCCGCCACCATCGCGCAGGACGCGGCTGGCCGTCATCTTGGACACCCCGGCGGCGTTGGCAACCTCTGCCAGGCTAATCTTGGTGTTTTTCATGTCCTGGCTCGTATCTTGGTGGCTGACGTTACCCGTAACGTTTTCGATTGACAGGGATCGGATCCCCTGCTCATCCTAACGCAACGTTACGGGTAACTCAATATCATGTTGAGGAGCATGGGGTGCCCGAATCCGGAGGAAAAGCCGTGGTGCAGATCGCGACACAGGGAAGCCTGTTCTTTGATGGCATACAGAAGCACTTCGGCGGCACATATGCGCTGCGCGATGTGTCTTTGAACATCGAACGCGGCGAGATCGTCGCCCTTTTGGGTGAAAACGGCGCAGGTAAATCAACACTTATCAAGATCCTTGGGGGCATCCACCGTGCCGATGAAGGCCGGGTGCTGATCGACGGAAAACCCTACGAGCATCGGCCGGGCGGTTTTGGCGAACGTCAGTCTGTTGCCTTCATCCACCAGGACCTTGGGATGATCGAATGGATGACCGTGGCCGAGAACATCGCCCTGGCGCTGGGCTTTGTCCGCAAGAGGGGCCTGATCCAGTGGGGCGAGGTCGAGAAGTTCGCAGCCCAGGCCCTCGCCAAGGTTGGGTGCGACTTTCACCCAACGACCCGTGTCCAGGACCTGTCCCGCACCGAAAAGTCACTGGTGGCTATCGCCTGTGCCCTGGCCGTGGACTGCGATTTTCTGGTGTTGGATGAGCCAACGGCCTCCCTGCCCGCTGACGAGGTCGAGCGTCTGTTTCGGGCCCTTAGACCTCTGAAAGAGCAGGGTGTCGGCATGATCTATGTCTCGCATCGTTTGGACGAGATCTTTCGGATTGCGGACCGGGTCGCAGTTTTGCGCGACGGCGAGATGGTCGGCATGCGGAGCATCGAACACACCACGCCGGAAGAGCTGGTTTACATGATCGTTGGTCGCAAGACCCGCCAGATTCTCAAACCATCCAAGGCCCTTGGCGCGCCGATCCTGACCGTACGAAACATGGTGGCCGACGTAGCAGGACCCATCGACTTTGACCTGCACCGAAATGAGATCCTTGGGCTGGTTGGCTTGCGCGGGGCAGGGCACGAAGCGGTGTCGCGAGCGCTGTTCGGGGCCGGTGCCTTTGAAGGCGAGGTGACGCTTTGGGGCGCAACGCCTAATCTATCGTCGCCCCAGGCGGCGATGGCCTCTGGTATCGGGCTTGTGGCGCGCGATCGGACTGAGGAATCCGTTGCGATGTCGCTGACCCTGCGAGAGAATACCTTTCTCAATCCAAAGTCGGTGGGCCGGTCGCTGTTTTCGTTTCTCAGCCCGCGCAGCGAGGCCGCCTTGGCCGAAGTGATCGGTGAAGGGGTCGCCCTGTCGCCGAACGACCAAAGCATGACGATCGAGTCGCTGTCGGGTGGCAACCAGCAAAAGGTCGTGATCGGTCGGTGGCTGGCCACCAAGCGCAAGCTTTTGATCTGCGAAGACCCGACCTCTGGTGTCGATGTCGGCGCCAAGGCCGAGATCTACGCCCTTCTCAACCGTGCCTTCGACGAAGGCGTGGGCATAGTCCTCATTTCCACCGACTTCGAAGAGGTCTCAGCGATCTGCCATCGGGCCATCGTGTTCAGCCAGGGCACCATCGCAGGGCAGCTGACCGGAGCCGAGCTGACGACCGAAAACCTTATCCAGGCGGCCTCTGCCGGCGGGATCGCCGAAAACAAGGAACGAACCGATGCAATCGCTTGAATCGAGCGCGCTTGAGCCCACCAAGGCGGACCTTGTCGGCGCTTCTCTGAGAACACGCATCCTCCGGTTCCTGCCGGTCTACGGGCTGGTCATTCTGACAGCCTTCCTGATCATCCTGTTCTCTATCCTGTTGCCCAATACCTTTCCAACGCTTCTGAACGTCCGATCCATCATTTCGGACAAGGCGATCATCGCACTTCTGTCGCTGGGGGCGATGATCCCCATGGCGGCTGGCCGGATCGACCTGACCGTGGGCTACGGCATTGTGCTGTGGCACATTCTGGCCATTTCGCTGCAAACGATGCTCGGATTGCCTTGGCCAGTGGCCGTGGCCGTCGTGCTGGCTTTGGGACTGTTTGCCGGGTTCTTGAACGGGCTTTTGGTTGAGGTCGCCAAAATTGACAGTTTCATTGCCACGCTGGGCACCGGGACAGTGCTATATGCCCTGGCCCTGTGGCATACCGGCGGGCGGCAAATGGTGGGCGTCCTGCCGGAGGGGTTTCTGGCGCTCAATGGCACCTTTGTCTTTGGCCTGCCGATCACGGGTTTTTACCTGCTGGCAATCACCATCGCCATGTGGATCGTTTTGGAGTTCACGCCCGTCGGGCGCTACCTCTACGCCATCGGGGCGAACCAGAAGGCGGCCCAGCTGAACGGCATTCCGACCCGGAAATTCGTGATCGGAGCTTTCATGACGTCGGGTTTTCTGACGGCGTTGGCGGGTGTCCTTCTGGCCTCCAAATTGCGGATCGGTCAGGCGAGCGTGGGCCTTGAATTCCTGCTGCCTGCGCTGGTCGGGGCCTTCCTGGGATCAACCACCATCAAACCCGGTCGGGTCAACGTCTGGGGCACGATCATCGGGGTCGTGATCCTTGCGGTCGGTATCTCGGGCATCCAGCAGTTTGGCGGCTCTTTCTGGGTCGAACCCTTGTTCAACGGCGTCACCCTGCTGATCGCCATCGGCATTGCAGGCTATGCCCAGCGCCGCAAAGGCGCCGACAAACGAAAGACGAAACGTGAAGCATAAAGGGAGGAAACCATGCTGAAACGGACGTTTCTGAATACACTCATGGCCAGCACCATGATCGCTGGCATGGGTGTACAGGCCATTGCCGAAGTGCCATTCGACGGCCCGACATCTGGCCCCACCGCTGCCGAGGGCCAGTCCATCGTGGTGCTTGCTGCTGACCTCAAGAACGGCGGTATTCTCGGTGTCACCAACGGCGTCGAAGAGGCCGCGGGGATCATCGGTTGGGAGGTGCGTGTCCTTGACGGTGCCGGTTCCATCCAGGGCCGGACCGCTGCAATCGGACAGGCGCTGGCCCTGCAACCCGACGGGATCATCATCAACGGCTTTGATGCCGTCGAACAGCAGGCTGCTCTGGAAGCGGTCGTTGCGGCGGGCATTCCGATGGTGTCCTGGCACTCTGGTCCTAAGATCGGCTGCGATGCGCCCGGCGGCATCTTTGCCAACGTCTCCACCGATGCGATGCAGGTTTCCGAGGTGGCGGCCGAATGGGCGCTTGCCGATGACGGGGACAATGTGGGTGTGGTGATCTTTACCGATTTCACCTACCAGATCGCCATCGATAAGGCCGACCGCATCCGTGAGACAATCGAAGCGGGCGGCGGTACGGTTCTGGAGTATGTCGACACGCCCATCGCCGACACCTCTACTCGCATGGGCCCTCTCACCACGAACCTCTTGCAGAAGTACGGTGCAGGCTGGACCCATTCGCTGGCGATCAACGACCTCTACTTTGACTTTATGGGGCCGTCTCTGGCCTCGGCAGGTATCCCCGGCGACGGCGCACCACTTGCCGGATCGGCGGGTGACGGGTCCGAGGCTGCGTTTCAGCGCATTCGAAGCGCGCAGTATCAGGCGATTACCGTCGCAGAACCCCTCAACCTGCAAGGCTGGCAACTGATCGACGAGCTGAACCGCGCCGTTCAGGGCGAGGACTGCTCGGGCTATGTGACCGCCCCAGCGCTGGTGACACAGGAAGGTCTTGCGATGATGGGCGACGGCAATCAGTTCGACCCGGATTCGCCCTACCGCGAAGCCTATGCTGCCATCTGGGGCAAATAGTCAGCATCCGCCGTTAGTTGAAAGCAAAAAAGCCCCCCTCATCGAGGGGGGCTTTTCCGTTTCATATTCGGTGAAAGGCCGCATGGGCCGGTCGGATCAAAGGACGATCAGGCCGCCTTCATAAGGCCCTCGGCCTTTATGGTGACAAGCGTCTGATCCAGCGATTTCACCGCCCTTTCGATGAGCACATCAATGTCGGCCTTCGTGATGACAAGCGGCGGCGCAATGATCATCCGGTCGCCGACATGGCGCATAACAAGGCCATTGGCAAAGCAATGGGTGCGGCAATGCAGCCCGACTGTCCCTTCGTCGGCGGCGAAACGGGCGCGGGACGACTTGTCCGGGGTCAAAGCAAGAGATCCCATCATGCCCACAATCGTAGCCTCGCCAACCAGCGGGTGATCGGCAAGGGCGGTCCACTTTTCGGCCAGGTAGGGGGCGATTTCGGACTGAACCGTCTCGATGATCTGCTCTTCTTGCAGGATGCGCAGGTTTTCCAGCGCGACCGCGGCGGCCACCGGATGGCCCGAGTATGTGTAACCGTGGTTGAAGTCACCAGCATGGGCCAGCACATTGGCCACTTCGTCACAGACCAGCGACCCGCCGATGGGGATATAGCCAGAGCTGAGGCCCTTGGCGATGGTCATGATGTGGGGGCGGATGCCCATCGTCTGGCTTCCAAACCACTGGCCGGTGCGGCCAAAGCCGCAGATGACTTCGTCCGCGATCAAAAGGATTTCATGCGCGTCGCAGATGCGTTGAATCTCGGGCCAGTATGTTTCCGGCGGGATGATGACGCCTCCGGCCCCTTGAATGGGCTCGGCAATAAAGGCCGCGATGCGGTCTTCGCCCAGGTCATGAATGGCTTGTTCCAACTGGCGCGCCCGCGCGAGGCCAAAATCTGCAGGTGACATCTCTCCGCCCTCGCCCCACCAATAGGGCTGGTCGATGTGGTGAATGTCAGGAATGGGCAGTCCGCCCTGTGCGTGCATTGGGCTCATACCACCGAGGCTACCGCCTCCCATGGTCGAGCCGTGGTAGGCGTTCTTGCGGCTGATGATGATCGACTTGCCGGGCTTGCCTTTTGCCGCCCAATAGTGGCGGACCATGCGAATGTTGGTGTCATTCGCCTCGGACCCCGAGCTTGCATAGAAAACGTGGTTCAGGTCGCCCGGAGCGATTTCGGCAAGTTTTGCCGACAGGGCTATGACCGGGACGTGGGTCGTCTGGAAGAAGGTGTTGTAAAACGGCAGTTCCATCATTTGGCGGGCTGCCACGTCGGCCATTTCTTTGCGGCCGTAGCCGATGTTGACACACCAAAGGCCTGACATCGCGTCAAGGATTTCAATGCCTTCGGAATCGGTCAACCGGACCCCTTCTGCTCGGGTGATGACCCGGGCACCCTTGGCAGCAAGGGCGGATGCATCGGTGAAGGGATGCATATGGTGGGCTGCGTCAAGCGCCTGAAGGGCGGCGGTGGGCATATGGTTTGATACCTGGGGCATTGCGTGGTCCTTGGGTCAGGCGGTCAGCTGCGCCGTCGCAGTCTGTCCGGGGGAAATGAGATGGTGAAATAAACCGAACAGGCCGAACCCAACGTGGCCGGGCGCTTTGATCTGGTCGCGTATTGATGGGATTTGCCGGCGTTCAACATCGGCTCGAGCCGGACAAGGCGCGGGACTAGGATCATGCAATCACCGGGTTTCAGACTTCTTCCAGACGGAACGGACTGTTCCGACGGATGGGCCTTTCACGATCAACAATATGATCAAATTTTCCTCTGTCAACGGTCTTGCCAGCGATCAGGCTTCTGACAAGGATCGCCTGATCTGGCTGTGACCCTGTCGGATGTCGGCGGCGATGGCGCTTGCTGCGGCATCAGAATCGCGTTTGCGCAGGGCCGCGATCGTCTCTTCGTGCATGTCCGGCAGATTTAGGGTGCCGTAGCGACCACAGGCCACCCTTAGCGAAGGGCCCGCCCTTAGCCAAAGCGTATCGGCCATCGACAATGCGATCTCACTGTTTGAATGTACATAGAGTGTCCTGTGGAAAGCATAGCTAAGCCTAAGATAAGACTGCACATCCCCAGCCCCGATGGCATCGTTCAGGCCTTTGTCGATGGCCTCGAGCCCGTCGATGGCCCCTTGGCTGATCCGTTCTGCCGCAAGTCTGGCCAGATGCGGCTCGATCGCGAGGCGCAGATGCGAAAGTTCGTCCAGCTGGCTGACATGCAGCAATGGAACAAGGACACGACGGGTGTCCGTGGACTGCAAAGCTCCTTCCGCCGTCAGACGGCGAATGGCCTCGCGGACAGGGGTCGTGCCCAGGCCCAAAGTTGAAACTAGGCCGTGAATCGTGACCGGCTGACCGGGCGCAAGATCGCCATAAAGAATCATGTCCCGGATCTTCTCGTAGACCAATTGATGAAGCGGAGGATTCGAAGACGCCGCGGCCAGAGGCATTGATGAACTATAGAGCACTGACATGTGCCTTCTCCTTGGGCATGACATAAAAGTGCGGCCCGAGCACTGTTCATAAACCTGTTGCTTTGTCGAAAAATATGATCACCTTCTCCGGCAGATCGCGCAACCCTGCAATCGTCTAAGGGAGACACTCATGGGAATAAACACACTGCAAATCGGCTCAGCGATCGCTGTCGCCGTCTTGGCAGGCATGGCTAACGCGGACGAAGTTCGTGTTTACAACTGGTCAGACTACATAGACGAAGGCCTGCTTGAGAAATTCGAGCAGGAGACGGGCATCGACCTGATCTATGACGTCTTCGATTCGAACGAGATCCTCGAGACCAAGATGTTGGCCGGCGGTTCGGGTTATGATGTGGTTGTGCCGACTGGCACATTCCTGCAGCGCCAGATCACTGCCGGGGCTTTCCAGCCGCTTGATATGTCGCTGTTGCCGAATGCCGAGAATATTTGGGACGTCATTTCGTCGCGCACCGCACAGTACGATCCCGGTAATGCCTATTCCATCAACTATATGTGGGGCACCACGGGGATTGGTGTGAACGTCGGCAAGGTGCAGGAAGTCCTTGGCCCCGATGCACCGATCAATTCGCTGGCCCTGATCTTTGATCCGGCAAACATGGAAAAGCTGGCCGAATGCGGTGTCCATGTTCTGGACGCCCCGACCGAGATGATCCCCGCCGCGCTCAAGTACATCGGTGAGGATCCTGATAGCCAGGACCCGGACGTGATCGCCTTGGCCGAGCCGGTTCTGGCAGCGGTCCAGCCTTATATCCTGAAGTTCCACAGCTCTGAGTACATCAACGCCTTGGCAAACGGTGACATCTGCGTGGCCTTTGGCTGGTCCGGTGACATCCTGCAAGCGCAGGCTCGCGCGATCGAGGCCGAGAACGGGGTTGAGATTGTCTACAACGCTCCGACTGAAGGGGCGCTGATGTGGTTCGACCAGATGGCCATTCCGGTGGACGCGCCGAACCCCGAGGCGGCGCATGCCTTCCTGAACTTTATCCTTGATGCCCAGAACATGGCCGATGCGTCGAACTACGTGTTCTACGCAAACGGCAACCTGGCTTCGCAAGAGCTGTTGCTGGACGAGGTGATCAACGATCCTGCCATCTATCCGGATGCAGCGACGCTGGCGAACCTCTATACCACCACGCCCTACGATGCCCGCGTTCAGCGTGTCGTTACTCGGCTGTGGACACGGATCAAGTCCGGGACCTAAGCTGTAAAAACTGTCCTGCGCCCCCCACTGGGGCGCAGGACCTTCGTGCAAGGGGTGGGGCGATCTTGGCACAACAACAAAAGAAAACAGTCTTTGAACCGTGGGAAGACCCGTCTGAAAAGCCGATCATCCGGTTCAAGAACGTCACCAAGCGCTTTGGCGATTTCACGGCCATCGACAACTTGACGCTCGACATCTACCGCCGGGAATTCTTTGCCCTCCTGGGTCCGTCTGGCTGCGGCAAGACGACCCTGATGCGCATGCTTGCCGGGTTCGAGACGCCGACCTCGGGCAGTATCCTGCTCGATGACAAGGACATCGCAGCGGTTCCGCCGAACAAGCGCGAAGTAAACATGATGTTCCAGTCCTACGCCCTGTTCCCGCATCTGACCGTCTACGACAACATCGCCTTTGGCCTGCGTCGCTCTTCGATGCCCAAGGCTGATATTCCGGGCCGGGTCGAACAGATGCTGCGCCTGACCCAGTTGACCCAGTTCGCCAAGCGCAAGCCCCATCAGATTTCCGGTGGGCAGCGCCAGCGGGTGGCGCTGGCCCGATCGCTCGCCAAGGCTCCGAAACTGCTATTGCTGGATGAACCACTGGGTGCGCTGGACAAGAAACTGCGCAACGAAACCCAGTTCGAGTTGATGGACATTCAGGAAAAGACGGGCACCACCTTTGTCATCGTGACCCACGATCAGGAAGAGGCGATGACAGTCGCCTCCCGCGTGGCGGTCATGGATCAGGGCCGCATCGTCCAGGTCGCTACCCCCGATCGCATCTACGAGACACCGAATTCAGTTTACGTGGCCGACTTCATCGGGGATGTGAACCTGATCACGGGCAAAGCCTATCCCGGCACCGGTGAGCAGGTGGAAATTCACTGGGGCGAGGCCCAGGCCCCGATCCGCGCCAATACCAGCAAGTCGCTGGCCGCCGGGACAGAGGTCAAGTTTGCCATTCGTCCCGAAAAGATCGGCATCGCCTCAGAGCCACCCCAAGACGCGGCCAACGTGGTTCAGGGCAAGGTTCTGGACATCGCCTACCTTGGCAACATCTCAACCTATCATGTTGAGCTTCCATCGGGTGACGTGCTCAAGGCTCAGGCTACCAACTCGCGTCGTATCTCGCGCCGCAACATCACCTGGGACGATACGGTCTGGCTGTTCTGGACAGACACAGCCGGCATTGTCCTGACCGAGTAGGGAGCAATCATGGACCTGCGCCGCACACTCCTGATCTTTGTGCCTTTTGCCTGGCTGCTGCTCCTGTTCCTGATTCCGTTCGGCATCGTTCTCAAGATATCGTTGTCGGACATTGCGCTTTCGATCCCGCCCTATACGCCCCAACTGGACCTTTCGGGGGGGTGGTCTGGGATTGTTGAATATTTCCAATCTCTTGACCTGGAAAACTACGTCTTTCTGACGCAGGACAACCTCTATTTTCTTGCCTATATGTCCAGCGTTCAGATTGCCTTCATCTCGATGGTGATCACGCTGATCGTCGGCTACCCGATCGCCTACGGCATGGCCAAAGCCCCTGACCATTGGCGCCCGACGTTGATGATGTTGGCGATCCTGCCGTTCTGGACAAGCTTTCTGATCCGGGTCTACGCCTGGATGGGCATCCTGAGCCAGGAAGGGTTCCTGAACCAGTTTTTGCTTTGGATCGGCATCATCGACACGCCGCTCACGATCCTGAACACCAACTGGGCCGTCTATATCGGGATCGTCTATACCTATCTGCCCTTCATGATCCTGCCGATCTATGCAGCGCTGGAGAAGATGGACGGATCTTTGATGGAGGCGGCCGAGGATCTTGGCTGTTCTCAGACCTCGGCCTTCTGGCTTGTGACATTCCCCCTGTCCCGCCCGGGGGTCATCGCGGGGTGTTTTCTGGTGTTCATTCCCGCGCTGGGCGAAGTTGTTATCCCCTCACTGCTGGGCGGGTCGCAGACACTGATGATCGGCAAGGTACTTTGGGAAGAGTTCTTCTCGAACCGCGACTGGCCGGTGGCCTCTGCTGTTGCGGTTATCCTGCTGTTGATCCTTGTCATTCCCATCGTGCTGTTCCAGCGCAATGAGCAAAAGCAAAGGGAGGCCGGGCGATGAACGGCGGCCGCTTCAGCTGGTTCAACGCGACGTCCCTGACGCTGGGCTTTGCCTTTCTGTATCTGCCGATGCTGATCCTCGTGATCTACAGCTTTAACGAGTCGCGGTTGGTGACGGTCTGGGCCGGTTTCTCGACCAAATGGTACGGAGAGCTTTTGCAGAACGACGCCTTCCTGGACGCCGCCTGGGTGACGCTGAAGGTGGGCTTCTGGTCCTCGACCCTTGCGACAGTGCTGGGCACGATGGCGGCCTATGTGGTGGTCCGGTCGGGGCGCTTTACCGGGCGAAGCCTGTTTTCGGGCATGATCTACGCCCCGCTTGTCATGCCCGAGGTGATCACCGGCCTTGCCCTCTTGCTGTTCTTTATCGCGATTGGGCTGGACCGGGGTGTCCTGACTATCGTTCTGGCGCATACGACCTTTGCCATGTGCTATGTGTCGGTCGTGGTGTCCTCTCGCCTCGTTACCTTTGACCAGTCTTTGGAAGAGGCCGCCCTCGACCTTGGCAGCACACCCTTTGACGCCTTTCGCAGCGTGACACTGCCGATCATCGCCCCGGCGGTGATTTCCGGCTGGCTCTTGGCGTTCACCTTGTCGCTGGACGATCTTGTCATCGCGTCTTTCACCTCGGGTCCCTCGTCAACAACGCTGCCGATCAAGATTTTCAGTTCGGTGCGCCTTGGCGTCAGCCCCGAGATCAACGCCCTGTCGACCATCATGATCGGCATCGTGACCGTTGGCGTCATCACCGCCTCAATCGTGTCGCGGCGCAGGTTGGTGCGCCAAAGGGATGACGAACAGCGCGCCTTGCATCAGGAATAGGCAAGACCCTCTTCGGCGGAACCTTTCGGCATCTGATTAGGTTGGCGCGAACCAGAGCTGCGTCATTGGTTGCTTTACTGGCGTTGGCAATCTGGCAGGTTCACCGCGACAGCAATCCGATGCGTGACCCATCGGCCCCAGCAGAGGGACGCCATAATGGCAGCAGAGACCGTACACACCGTCGTCGTCGGCGGTGGCCAGGCTGGATTGGCCATGAGCGAGCATCTGGGCAAAATGGGCCTGTCTCACGTCGTGCTTGAACGGCACAGGATCGCAGAGCGGTGGCGCACCGAACGGTGGGATTCCCTTGTCGCCAATGGCCCGGCCTGGCACGACCGGTTCCCCACGATGGAGTTCGAGGGCATCGATCCGGATGCCTTCCCCTCCAAGGACAGGGTGGCCGCATATTTTGAGGCTTTTGCCGACAAGATCAGCGCCCCGATCCGCTGCGGGGTCGAGGTCAAGCGGGTCTACAAGGTCGCCGGTCAGCGCGGGTTCCGCGTTGAAACCTCCGAGGGCGTGATTGACGCCCTCAACGTTGTCGCAGCGACCGGCCCGTTTCAACGTCCCGTCATTCCCGCTCTTGTTCCTGACACGCCGGTGCTGACACAGATGCACTCCGCCTCCTACCGCAACCCCGAACAGCTTGCCCCCGGTGCCGTGCTCGTGGTTGGTGCCGGGTCCTCGGGTGGGCAGATCGCGGATGAGCTTTTGCGGGCCGGGCGCCGTGTCTACCTTTCGGTCGGCCCCCACGGCCGGCCACCACGCAGCTACCGGGGCCGGGATTTCGTCTGGTGGCTTGGCGTTCTGGGCAAATGGGATGCCGCCGCACCAAGTCCGGGGACAGAGCATGTCACGATCTCGGTCAGTGGCGCGCATGGGGGCAAGACCGTGGACTTTCGGCGGTATGCGACCCGGGGCATGACACTTGTCGGCCGGGCCGAGGGCTGGACGGACGGGGTGATCCGCTTTGCGCCCGATCTTGTCCAGAACATCCGCGCCGGGGACGACAACTACCTCTCGCTTCTGGATGAGGCCGACGCCTATGTCGCCGGCCAGGGACTAGACCTGCCGGAAGAGCCCCAGGCACGCATCATCGACCCTGATCCCGATTGCATGACCGCGCCGCTGGCAGAATTGGACCTGGCAGAGGCGGGTGTCACGACAATCATCTGGGCGACCGGCTTTGAGGTCGACTACAGCTGGCTTGAGGCCGACGTATTCGACGAAAGGGGCCGGCCGATCCACCAACGCGGGGTGTCGGCGGAACAGGGGCTCTATTTCCTTGGCCAGTCCTGGCAATCGCGGCGGGGCTCGGCCTTTATCTGGGGTGTCTGGCATGATGCCAAATACCTTGCCGATCAGATCGCGATTCAGGAAAGCTATCGCCACTACCATCCTTCGGCCCAGGCCGACCATCACCCCTAACGCATTGGACATGCCGCAAATGGCCCATACCCGCATTCGCAAGTTCAACACATCTGACACCTATCCCGAACAGAACCTCGACAACGACCTGTGTCAGGCGGTTGTCACCCAAGGGGGCAAGACGGTCTACCTGCGCGGGCAATGCCCCCAGAACCTCGATGATGCCAAGAACATCGACAGCCACGACCCGGTCGAACAGACCCACAAGGTCATGCAGAACATCCGTCAGCTGATCCAGGAGGCCGGCGGCGAGATGGAGCATCTGGTCAAGGTCGTCGTCTACATTACCGACATCCGCCACCGCGAGGCCGTCTACCGGACGATGGGCGAATACATCAAAGGGGTCTATCCCGTCTCAACCGGTCTGGTGGTTCAGGCGCTTGCCCGGCCAGAATGGCTGGTCGAGATTGATGGAACCGCGGTGATCCCCGAATGACCTTTTCCCTTGTTGCCCGCTGCGCTGAAACGGGGATGTTCGGGGTCGCGATCGCCTCGTCGTCGCCTGCCGTGGCAGCCCGGTGTGCCTATACAAGGGCAGGGGTCGGGGCGGTGGCCAGCCAGAACATCACCGATCCGGTCCTTGGCCCCTTTGCCCTTGATCTGATGCAGGGAGGCATGACCGCGCCGCAGGCCGTGGCCGGCGTGCGCGATCAGGGGCGGTTCATCGAGTATCGCCAGGTTCTGGCAATCGACAGGCACGGCAATACGGCTATCCACTCGGGCCCGAACTCTCTGGGGATATGGACCGATGCGGCGGGCAAGGATGTCCTTTCGGCCGGAAACCTGCTGGCCAATGACGGGGTGCCGCAGGCCATCGTGGACGGGTTTGTGTCTGCGTCAGGCCACTTGGGGGATCGCCTGATTGCGGCCATGCGCGCAGGGCTTGCCGCCGGGGGCGAGGCGGGGCCCATTCATTCGGCGGGCCTGCAGCTGTGCCGCGAGGTTCCGTGGCCGGTGGCCGATCTGCGCTGCGACTGGACAGACGACTGCCCTATTGAGGCCATCGCCACGGCCTGGGCCGTCTACAAACCGCAGCTTGACGCCTACGTCCAGCGTGCCCTCGATCCGCGCGTGGCACCCTCTTACGGGGTGCCGGGGGACGAATAGGGAAATGCGGGTGCGGGGCGCCTTGCCCCCGCGCGCCTGCGCCCGCGATATTGCAAGTGCCGCTATAACCGACCTGCATCATAGGTCACTTGCCCGTCGCAGACCGTCAGCGCGATGGGGAGTGTCGACATCGCCGCCGGGTCCCAGCTTTCGATATCCCCGTCCAGGACGACAACGTCGGCGGCAAGACCCGGTGCCAGGCTACCATGAAGGCCCTCGCGAAAGGCCATCCAGGCGTTCATCGCGGTGTAGGAGTACAGGGTGTCCATCAGACCTTGCCGCTGATCCAGCCAGCCGGGGCCAAGATCGCGCGGCGCCATGGCGGACTGGATATTGGCCATGGCATCCACCGGCACCACGGGCCAGTCCGTGGAAAACGCAAGGGGGATGCCCTTGTCGCGGATAGTCTGCCACGCATAGGCGCGTTCGCGTTCGTCGTCGAAGAAGACGGTGTTCGGTGTGGGCGGGTCAAAGAACCCGCCAAAGGCTGCATGTCGGGGCTGCATTGAGGCCACGACATCAAGTCGTTTCATCCGGTCGATGTCGGCGGCGGTTATCAGTTCGATATGTTCGATCCGATGCCGGGCATCGCGTTTACCGTTCGCCGCCTGCGCGGCCTCGTAGCCATCCAGCACCCGCTGGACAGCAAGGTCGCCAATGGCGTGCACGCTGATCTGAAGGCCCATTCCGTCCGCGATCCGGCAGGCTTCGTTGAAATGGCCGGGGGCGAACACAGCCTCGCCGTGGTTTTGCGGATCGTCGGGATAGCCGTTGATCTTGAGGCCCGTCCGGCTTTCAAAGACCCCGTCGATGAACATCTTGACCCTGCCCGACCAGACCTTGTCACCCCGGTAGCGGCGGTGCATTTCGGCGGCTTCTTCCAGCCGCTCCAACGGGTCAAAGTTCTTGAGGTGGAAGGGCACCTGCACCCGGGCCTTCAACCGGCCTTCTTCCTCAAGCTCGCTCAGAAGCTCCAGCTGGTAGAAATTGCCGTCCATATTGTGCAGACCGGTGATCCCATGAGCGGCCACATGGTCCAGCCCCTTGAGGAGCAGGTCTTTGTCGGCCCGTCGTTCCGCGGGGCTTGCCGCAGGTATCGGGTCTGCGCCGGTGACATAGCCCAGCATGTCGCGTCCGCCTGTGCGGGACAGGGCCAGAACCGGCCCAAAGGCCCCTGTTTCGAAAAGGGTCCCGTCGGCCAGTCCATCCGTGCCCATGACAACGGTGCTGCCTTCGGGCATCGGTGCTCCATGCAAAACCCCCGCCTTTTCAAGGGCCTTGGTGTTGCCCCATGCGGTGTGAAGGTCTGCACCCAGAACGGCAAAGGGGCGATCCGCAAGAATGGCATCTAGCGCGGCGCGCGGTGATGAGGGCAGCCCCTCGAACAACTCGTAAAAGGCCCCGACGGCCAGCACGAGGGGTTCATCCGGCCGCGCGTCGGCATAGGCCAGAACCTTGCGCCCGACCTCTGCGAGGTCGGTCATCCCGCCCACGGCCAGAAAATCAAGCTCGGCCGAGCCTTGGAACAGATGGACATGGCTGTCGATCAAGCCGGGCAGGACGGTCCGTCCACCGGCATCAATCACCTGCGTCTTGGCGGTCACAAGGCCACGCATGTCGGCGGTGGTGCCCAGGGCGACCACCTTGTTGCCCGCGATTGCCAAAGCCTCGGCCCGCGGCATTTTTTGTGCCATGGTCAGGACGCGGGCGTTCAGGATGATGATATCGGCCATTTGAGGGACCTTTGGTTGGCGAGGTTATTGTCGAAACCGATCCGAAAAGGGGTCCTGCCGGATAAGCGTAAGCAAGCAGAGGATGATCGAATTGGCGGAATGGCGGAAGGACAAAGTGAGCGGAGCGGCCAGTGATGCGCGTTCCGTGGTCTGCGCCGTGACAGCCCCGTGATCGCCACGCGGTTTCATCTGCAAGGGCAACTTGCAGCGCCGGGCTTTGCCGATTGGGTCTGTGACCGGGCAGCGCGGCTGGACCTGACGGGCTGGGTCAGGTCCGACGGGCCCTCGGCCATGACCATCGTCGTGGCAGGCCCGCCCACGCTGGTCGACGCAATGGAAATGGCCTGCAGCCTTGGCCCGATGGATGTACTGGTCGAACGAATCGAGAGGTCGGAGCACCCTTTGGACGATAGCCCGGAGGGCTTTGAGAAGCTTTAGCCCCCCAGCACAAAGTCCAATTATTGGGCTGGTGGTCAGGCATCAGGCACTTCATCCTCTCCAAATGGTCAGTTTCCGGGCTTTGGCCTTCCGCGTAACCTCAAAAACGGCAGCATGGGGGACATCAACAATTTCGAGTAAAGCTGACATTATGCCGTCCATGCCCGTTGGATTGTCACGCGATCTGCCGCCCAAAAGAGTGATGCGGGCCTCTGTGGGGGGACAGGACATCGTGGTCTGGCGGGCGTCCAATGGCGATATCGCCGCTTGGGACAATCGCTGCCCGCACCGGGGGATGGCGCTTAGCCATGGGTTCGTCCGTGGTAATGCATTGGCCTGCCTCTACCACGGCTGGCATTATGAACAATCTGGCCGCTGCAGCTATATTCCGGCGCATCCGGACCTTGATCCGCCTGCCACGATCCACACCACCCGCTTTGGCGTGACCGAGAGGGATGGTGTCATCTGGGTCGATACCAGTGGCACGGCAAAGCCGGGGATGCTCACCGAGTCGCTTGATGCGTTACGCAGTCTGATTGCCGAGGCCTCTGAAACGGCGGTTGTTGCCGCCTGCCTTCGTACCCCGTTCGAGGGGACGATGCCGCGGCCATCTGACAGCAGTTTATACGCTTTGGGCACGATCCGGCTTGCGCTTCTTATGAACCCGCTTGGACCAAGCAGGACACAAGTTACTGTGCTGACAAGCACCGGGTTGTCGCTCCAGACTCGCCATGCCCTGTCGCGATGGTGCGAAACCCTGCGCCGCAATGCCGAAGCCTCCGGCACGGGGGACGCATGAGCCTGCTTTATGCCTCCAACGACTGGTACCCGGTGGCGGACGCGGCTTGCCTTGCCCGTGGCCCGCGCAAGACGCGATTGCTTGGAACCGACCTTGAGGTCTTGGGCCCCTTCGACGATCCGGTCGTGACAGACATGGGCGGGCGGCGCTTTCCCGTCCAGGTCCGCTACGATCATCTCTGGACGACCATAGGCGATGACCCCCGCCCGCTTTTCGACATCCCGGAGGCCGACGAACCGGGCCGCCGCCATGTGCCCTGCGGCGTCGTGCGGGTCAAATGCTCGCCTTTGCGGGCGGTCGAGAACTTCCTCGACATTGCGCATTTCCCCTTTGTCCACACCGGCATTCTGGGGGCTGAACCGCATACAGAAGTGGCCACCTACAAGGCCGAGATCCGCGAAGATGCCGATGAGGTCTGGGCCACCAACATCAGCTTCTACCAGCCACAGGCCGCCAAAAGTGCCGCCGGTGGGATTACGACGCGCTATGAATACCGTGTCCCGGCGCCCACTGCGGCGGTGCTTTACAAGACCTGCCCGCCCCGGCCCAAGGCGATGGATGTCATCGCGATCTTCGTGCAGCCACGTAGTGAGACCGATTGTGACGTCTGGCCCTGGATGGCGCTTTATGACGACACCACCGGCTTTGCCGATCTGGCGCAGTTCCAGCAGGAGATTTTTCTGCAGGACCGGTCGATCCTTGAAAACCAAAGGCCGGTCAAATTGCCCCTCGACCCCAAGTTGGAAATCCCCACCCGGGCCGATTTGACCTCTATTGCCTACCGCCGTTGGCTCAAAAGACGAGGTGCATACTATGGCGCTTTGACGGACCAAACATGAGCGATTTCACGCTTTACACCTATGTCTTGTCGGCAAGCTGCTACAAAGTCCGCCTTATGGCAGCCTTGCTGGGCGTCCCCTATGACAGCGTGGCCGTCAACTTTTACCCCGGCTTTGAACATCGATCAGAGGCGATGTTGGCGCTGAACCCCTCGGGAACCTTGCCGATCCTCAGGGCAGGCGATCTTGTGCTGACGGAAACGCAGGCCATGCTGGGCTGGCTTGCCACCAATCATGATCGAACAGGGCGGTGGTATCCGGCGGCCGATCCGGTTCTGGGGCCGCAGGTTCTGCAATGGCTTGGCTTTGCCGCGCGGCTGACGGGCAGCGCCGGTCTTGCCCGGTTGCACGCCATTCTGGACTGGCCCGTCGACGGCGAGGCTGTTCGGAAGGCCGCGCTGAAAGACCTGCGAGAGCTTGAGTTGTTGTTGACGGACCGGGTACTGGCCGGGCGGACATGGCTGGTGGGCGATCACCCAACCATTGCCGACATCGCCTGTTTTCCCCACGCCGCCCTCAGCCCCGATGCGGGGCTGGAGCATGATGGTTTCCCCGCGATCCGCAACTGGCTATACGCCGTGCGCAGCCTGCCGGGTTTCGTCACCATGCCGGGGATTCACGAGTTGCTCGAGCTGCGCGAACCAGCGGACCCCCAATAGGAGGCCCGACCTCCCAACCACTTTCAATGGCTTTCGCTGATGTCGCGCAGTTGACCCGCATGTAGCGCATATTCGGCCAGACCGGGTTGCCTGACGAATTCGCCCAACATCGGAACGGCAAGAATGTCCCCTCGCCGTAACAACGGCAACTGGACCTTAGGACCGGACACTGCGGATGTGGTCGATTGTGGATCCTGCAACAGATACTCGTGTGTTTCTTCGGTGGTGCCAGAGTCCGCTTGAGCCTTTGGCCGCACGCCTGCCTGCACAGTCGATCCCATAACGACCGGCGTTGCCCTGTGGTTGCCAAAGTCGGCATCGCAGACAGCAATTCGGACGCCACGGCTTTCCTGGATAGACAAGACCCTTGTGACCAATGCGGTGGTCGGGGCGGTGATCCAGTTGCCAGTCTCAAGTAGGCGCGACGCTTTGGACAGGCGCGGGTTTTCCTTCATGCCCCGGAGGACATCAGCCATCAGGTCCCTGACGACGCCAATATCCAAGGCCGTCTCTCCCGCATTGACAGAGGTGCCAAAGCCCGAGCCGAAAATCAGTTTGTCAGGGACAATGTCGGCCAGCCTTGAGGCGTCTTCAAAGATGCGGGCTAGGTTTGCGAGATTCTCGGCAATCGCGGGCGGGGACAAGGACGTGGCTTCTGTGCGGGAGTGAAACCCGACCAGGCGCAGCCATCTGGCCCTTCTTATCCAGGCTAGCGCGCTTGGGATCGCCGCCTCATCGATGCCGAATAGGCTCGGACGACCTTCCAGGTATGGGCCAAAGCCTTTTGGGGCATGGTCGGGACCGATGCTCAACAAGACCGGCTGAGGCAGGATGAGGTCCTTTGCAATCTCGGCAAGACAGTCGATTTCGTCTTCGGCGCCGACAACGATGCTGACGCCGCGCCCGGCCAATTCGCGCAGGTCGCTGTCGCGTTTCCCCGGCCCTGACCAGGTGATGCGATCAGGCGTGATGCCAGTCGACAGTGCCCTTTGCACATCCTGCGCAGACGTCGCGTCGATAAACGGAACCAGCCCCGCGATATGCCCCAGAACCTTGCTGTTTGCATTGGGCACGGCCGGATGGCAGGCCGCGAACATGCCCAGGAAAGTATGTGTCAGCCGATCAATCCGCCGGGTGATTGCGTCAAAGTCATGGATCCAGGCCGGTGTCGGAAGGACGCGCAGAACCTCGTCTTCCAGGGCGTCAAGGCAAATGGCCTCGCTGGCGTTATCCATGAATTTGGGTCTCAATGAAGTGTCGGAAAATATGTCTTGAAGCCTAGGGCCACTTGGCCAAACGACCAAGACAATAAGTCTCCTGCCCGGTTGATGACGACCCGACGCCAAAGTCCGTTCATGGGCCCGAGGGCAAGACGGAATGTTTTGGCTCTGCCGGGACTGAGGCCGCAACCGGTTGACACCGGTTCGGAATGAAAGCTCCAATCAGGTGAAACTTCCGACGGGATGATCCAACATGCGCGACCCCCGCCACGACATCCTGTTTGAACCGGTCCGGATCGGACCGGTAACCGCAAAGAACCGGTTTTATCAGGTGCCGCATTGCACCGGTATGGGCTGGCGTCGCCCCAATGCCTTGGCCGCGATGCGCGGGATCAAGGCTGAGGGGGGCTGGGGCGTGGTAAATACCGAATACTGCTCGGTCCACCCGACGTCGGACAACGAACCGTTCCCGAACGCGGCCCTTTGGGACGCCGACGATGTCCGCTCCAACGCGGCGATGGTGGACGCCGTCCATGCCCATGGCGCGCTTGCGGGGGTAGAGCTGTGGCTCGCTGGCGGCATGGTGACCAACCTGTCGACCCGGCTGCCAGCCATGGGCCTGCGCAACCGGCCCCAGACTGACTACGGCGAGGTGACACAAGGCCAGACCCGCAAGATGGACCTGGCCGACATCCACGATCTGCGCCGCTGGCATCGCGATGCTGCCCTTCGCGCTGTCGAGGCGGGTTTTGACATCGTCTATGTCTATGCCACCCACGGCTACCTGCTGTCAGAGTTTCTGAACCCAGAGGTCAACACAAGGTCCGATCACTATGGCGGCAGCCTTGAAAACCGGGTCCGACTGATCCGCGAGTTGATCGAAGAAACCCGCGAGGCCGTCGCCGGACGGGCCGCTGTCGCGACGCGGTTCACTGTCGATCTTAAGGATCCCGAAACCTATGACGCCTTCGGGCTGTTGGCGGACCTGCCTGATCTGTGGGACCTAACCGTTCACGACTACGGGGTCGAGATGGGGCATTCTCGGTTCGTGAAAGAGGGGGCGTTGATCCCCGATGTCGCCCGGGCGAAGGAAATGACAAGCAGGCCGGTGGTGGCCGTCGGACGCTATACCTCGCCCGATACGATGGCACAGGTCATCCGGTCCGGCACGCAAGACATGATCGGGGCGGCCCGTCCGTCGATTGCCGACCCCTTCCTGCCCTCCAAAATCGACGCGGGCCGCAGCGAGGACATTCGTGAATGCATCGGCTGCAACATTTGCTACGCCCATGACAGCCTGCATGTGCCGATCCGCTGTACCCAGAACCCGACGATGGGCGAGGAATGGCGGCTGGGCTGGCACCCCGAACGCGTGGCCCCGGCGGCAAAGCCGTCATCCGTGCTGGTGGTCGGGGCCGGTCCCGCCGGGCTGGAGGCGGCAAGGGTGCTGGGCGAGCGGGGCCACAGGGTCCTGCTCGCCGAAGCGAGCCGTGTTCTGGGGGGCCGTGTCACCCGCGAAGCGCAACTACCGGGCCTCTCCGAATGGGCCCGCGTGCGCGACTGGCGGGTGGGGCAGATTGCCAAGCTTGGCACGATCGAGGTATTTCCGGAAAGCCGGATGACCGCAGCCGATGTGCTGGACCTTGGCGTTGACCATGTGCTCATTGCGACCGGGTCGGTCTGGACCACGGACGGGATCGGCCGCTACAGCGAAACCGGTTTCGACAATGCAGACCCGGCCATGTTGATCGGCGCCGAAGCGATCCTGAACAGTGCCCCCGCGCCCGACGGACACATCGTTCTGTTTGACGATGACCACTACTACCTTGGCCCTGTTCTGGCGCTGGAGCTTGTGCGACGTGGTCACCCGGTCACCCTTGTAACGCCGCAAGGCAGGCCCTGTGCCTTTGGGGGTTACACTCAGGAACAGGCGGGCAGCATCATGCAGCTGATGGAGGCTGGCGTTTCCATCGTCACCAACCAAAGCGTTGAGACGGCACGCGCGGGCGAAGTCCGCCTTGGCTGTGTCTTTACCGGCAGGCAAACCCGTCTGAGCTGCGATGCCCTTTTGCCTCTGACCCGCCGGATGCCGGTCACGGAGCTGTATGACGCCCTTTGCGCCCTGCCGAATTTGGGCCCGATCCAATCCGTCGCCCGCATCGGTGACGCCGAGGCCCCGTCAATCATTGCAGCTGCTGTCCATGCGGGTTACCGGGCAGGTATAGATCTGGGTGAAACCGTTGATCTGGCCGCGCGTTATGGCCGGCGAGAGCATCCAAAGCTGGGATGAGGCGGCCCGCCCCTGATCCGGGAACAGCTTGACCCTGTGTAGCGAAACAGGGCACTCAGTGTCGCGATGACCGATCACACCAAACCGCCGTTGGAGGCAAGAAATGACAACGCTTTGTTATGCAAAGGTGACCTGTGCCATTGGCATTCACGTTATCCTGGAAGAAATCGGCAAGCCCTACGACCTTAAGATCGTGGACTTTTCCAAGGCCGAACAGAAGACACCCGAATACAAGGCGCTGAACCCCAAGGGCAAAGTGCCCGCCCTTGTCCGGGACGATGGATCGGTTCTGACCGAATTCGCGGCCATCGCGACCTGGTTGTCGATGACAAACCCCGACAAGCACCTGATGCCGACGGACCCCGAAGGGATCGCCCGCACACTTGAGGCGCTGGATTTTGCCGTGGGCACCTTGCACATGCTGTCCTGGCGTCTGTATCGCCGCCCCGATGCCTATTCGGCCAACCCGGATGAGCATGACCAGCTTAAGACCCGTGGCAAAGAGGCGGTTCTGGCCGGACTGGCCGTGGTGGACGAGCAATTGGCAGGCAAGGACTACCTTGTCGGCGACTTCTCAATCGCCGATGCGGCGCTGTATTATGTTGAGTATTGGGCCGTCGATATCGCTGGCTGGACCCTGCCGCCGAATGTGCAGGCCCACTATGACCTGATGAAAACCCGGCCCTCCGTTCAGGCGTCGCGCCGCCAGGAAGGCGTGGCCTAACCGCCCCTAAACCGCTTCGATCTGCCCTGTCGCCAGGGCAGATCGCCGTCCCCGGATAGACCATGCGATCAGCGCCACAACGCAGACCGCCCCGGCCACGTTGACGATGGGCATGATCGGCCAGACGCACGCCACACCCGCTGCCAACGACAGCGCGCGCATCACGATGCCAAAGGGATGCTCCATACAGCCCTGCAACGCGGCGGCGATGGCATAGACCCCGAACACGCCAAAGCTAAAGACCCAGACCATTTCGCCCCAGTTGCCCGACAGGAGTGGGGTATAGGCGAATAGCAGGGGCACGATATACAGCCCTTTGGCCAGCTTCCAACTTGCAATGCCGGTGGCCATCGCCGGGGCTTTGGCAATCGCGGCAGCGGTAAAGGCGGCAAGGGCGACGGGGGGCGTTACATTGCTGTCCTGGCTAAGCCAGAAGATGATCATATGGGCCGACAGGATGGCGGCAAGGGCGACCTCGGGTGGCACCACAAGGTCGCGCAGGGGCGCGGCCACTTCCAGAGGTAAGGAGTGGATCAGTGCGGCGGCCTGACCATGCGACAAAGGGCCGGCCAGCAGGGACGCCTGTTCAGGCGCGCCAAAAAGGATCAGGGTTATGCCTGTGTCCGACAGCTGACCCGTCGCCAGAAGGTCTATGACAAACCGGTCCGAAATCATGCCGGCCAGGGCAGGTGCCGACAGGGTAGCAAGGACGATGTAGGCCGCCGTCACCGGAAGGCCCATCCCCAGGACAAGGCTGGCCAGCGCGATCAGGACCAGCGCTATCAGAATGTTGCCCCCGGCCCAGCCCGCAATCATCAGGCTGAAGGTGTTGCCGATTCCGGCGGTCGCAATGACGTTGACCACAAGGCCGACAGAACACAGCAGAACTGCCGTTAGAACCATCCCTTTTGAGCCCATAACCAAAGCCTCGACCACGGCGCGGGGGCCCATCGGGTTCTGGGTCAGCCAGCTTGACGCGATGACCGCGACGATCCCGAAGACAGCAGCATAGGTCGGGGTAAAGCCCGCGACCAACAACCCGATCAGGGTAAAGATCGGGATGACGAAACTCGCCCCGCCCTGCTTGAACGCGGTGCCAAGGGTCTGGCCGTCTGCGGGTAGGGGGGCAAGATTCAGGCGACGCGCCTCGATCCGGACAAAGAAGATCACGGACAGGAAATAGAGCAGTGCCGGAAGGGCCGCGATGGCCACGATGGTTTCGTAGGGGATCTGGGTAAAGCTGGCCATGACAAAGGCCCCGGCTCCCATGATCGGCGGCATCAGCTGGCCACCCGTACTGGCCGCCGCTTCGACCCCGCCTGCGAATTTGGGGGCAAAGCCTGCACGCTTCATCAGCGGGATCGTGATGACCCCGGTCGAGGCGGTATTGGCAACCGCCGACCCCGAGATCGTGCCCGTCAGCCCGCTGGCGATGACGGCCACGATCCCCGGCCCGCCGACCAGCCTTCCGGCAACGGCGCGGGACAGGTTGATGACGAACTCACCAGCGCCGGAGCGCAACAGAAAGGCCCCAAAGATGATGAACAAAAAGACATAGGTCGACGAGATCCGGGCAATCGTCCCAAACATCGCCTCGTCGCCGTAGATGGCGCGAAAGGCGACCGTCTCAAGGCTGAGGCCGGGAAAAGAAAACACGCCCGAGACGTATTTGCCCCAGAACACGATATAGGTCTGGGCCAGGATGATCAGCGTCGGGATCACCCAGCCGGTCAAGCGCCGCGTCAGCTCGATCGCACCAAGGATACAAATGGCAATCGCGATCCAGTCGCGGGTGATCAGCTTTACGCCCCGGTCGTAGATCGGGGTTTCGGCATAGGCCAGGTAGACCGCCGAAACCGCAACAGCGAGGCCAAACAGACCGTCGAGCCATCGGACCGTCGTTGATCCGCGAAGGCCGGGAATAATGGGATACAAAAGGGCGGCCAGAAGGGCAAAGCCCGCAAAGTGAAAGGCGTTCCTCTCAAGCTCTGACAGGATCGGGTCAAAGGCCACGTAGATATGGCCGACCGCAATCAAAAGGCAGATGGTCGAGATCGCTGTTGCGGACCAGCCGGTGAACACGCGGTTGCGGCTGTCGGATGTGTCTTCGACAACTTGTGACATATCAGGTCCGCCAGAGAAATGAGGGTATGACCGGCCTGCTTGCCCAGACTTTGGGCAGCGGGCCGGTCGTTTCAGTCGAGGTGTCGACTTAGTTGGGGATCAGGCGCTCGGGCACGTCGATGCCGACTTCCTGATAGTAGCGCACGGCACCGGGGTGCAGCGGCAGGGGCAGACCGGCGATGGCGCTTTCGATCATCATTGCCTTGGTTGCCGGGTGGATGGCCTGAAGGAACGGGAGGTTCTCGTAGATCGCCTTGGTGATCTCGTAGACATTTTCCTCTGGCAGATCGGCATGGGTGGCCAAGAGGTTGGGCTGCGCGATCGTCATCACGTCAGCTTCCTGACCCGGGTAGGTTCCGGCGGGAATGTTATAGGGGGTCCACAGGTTGCGACCACCGTCTGCCATCGCCATTTCTTCCTCGGTAAAGCTGAGGAGGGTGACGCCGTCACCGGCCGAGGCCATCAACTGGCTGATCGCACCAACCGGGACACCAGCAGGTGCGCTCATTCCGGCAGCCTGCCCGTTTTGCAGGGCTTCTGCCGACGGGCCGTAACCGCCGTATACCAGTTCAAAGTCTTCATAAATGTCGAGGCCAAAGCCCGACAGGATCGTCTGGTTCGATCCGATGGTTCCCGAATTCTGCGCGCCAAGGGCAACGGTCTGGCCCGCAAGGGCAACAAAGTCCGCCATTGTTCCCGTCGTGGCTGCGTCGCTATCGATCACGAAATGCTCGACGTTCTGCCATAGCATGGACACCGACCGTAGATCCTCCTGCGGGCCAACTTCTGCCAAGGGGCCGGTGCCTGAGGCAGCGTAATAGCCAAACAGGCCCTGCAGAATGCCGAACTGCGCCTCACCGTCCCGCAGCAGGCGAACGTTCTCGCCCGACCCGGCCGAGCTGATGGCCGACATGCCGATGCCCATCGAAGGCTCAAGCTTGACCTTCACCAGTGTCGAAAGGGCGACGCCGACGGGATAGTAGGTTCCGCCCGTGGATGCCGTGGCAAGGATGTAGCTTGCCGGTTCCGCATGGATGGCAGGGGCAGCCAGAATGCCGGTTACCGCAACAGAGGCCGCGATCGCGGCCGTCTTGAAGTTCTTCATGAGTCTCTCCCTTTGTCCGGTCCTTTTGTGAACCTTGGCCAAAAAAGTAACACAAGAGTCCCCCCTGACAACGCCAGAAATCCCCTCCATCCCAACTATTTTCTTCAGGTTCTGTCCCAAATATCAAAGAAGAATACGAATTTATCAGTCTGTTCAAATGGCCCAAGCCAGCACCGCGACTTCCAAAGCGATTGTGAAGGCAATAGGCTGACAAAAGGCTGCGGAATGGGGATGGGGATTAATGGGATTGAGGGTCTTTTCCGACAAGGCGCGACCCGTTCACATGGGCCCCTTTCCGCTAGAACGTCTGACCCGGCTTGGGTCGATGCCAGACCTCGCAACCGTGCCCGCCATGCGACCCGTCAGCTTTCACAGGCCAGACGCGCCCGAAAGCATCGTCAACGCGATGGGCGACTATCAGGCTATGATGGACGCGCTTCGGGATGGCTTTGTCAACGGCGTTGCGGCAGGCATTCCCGAGGATCGGGTCGAAAGGGCAAACCATATCAAGGCCTTCGGCTATTTTGTCGATGCCGCGATGGTGGGCATTTGCGACCTGCCTGCATCCGCCGTTCTGGATAGCCCGATCACGAACCCCGATATCGACCAGCTGGCGCAGGACCTGCGGATCCGGCAAACCAAGACGCTGGCCTCTGGCATTGACGTCATCATGGCTGACCTAAAGGAAAGCATGGAGGCGCCGCCAACCACGATTGAGGGGCACACCCATGCCATCGTCTTTGTGTTCGAAAACCCACGCCCTCCTCGGGCAGATGAGCCGGGGACAGAGTGGATCATGGATGCGCAGGCAGAGCGGGGCTGCCTGCGCGCAAACGAGGCGGCTTGCGTCATCGCCAACTACATCCGGCTTTTGGGTCACGGAGCCAAGTCGCACTCGGGGTCCGCCACCGATGTAGATCTGAACCGTCTGGCCGTAGCGGCTGGCCTGACATGGGCAGACGGAAAAAGATTGGTCGCCCCCTACATTGGTCCCGATTTCGGCCTTGCCGCGATCACTTGTTCGCTTGACCTTGCGACCGACAAACCACTCGCCCCTGCGGCGGATCAGCCTGCCTTCCGGACCCGAGGCCCGGCATGGTGGCTTGGCAAAGGGTTCCGCCGGTCTGCCCTCAATGGTGATCCCTTTGCGAAACGCGAGTTCCGACAGGGGCCGCACCCGTTTGAGACCCTCAATCGGGTGGACACCCCCACCACCTATATTGACGAGGCCCGGGTGGCCCGAGTGCCCAAACGGGCCGACATGTTCGCTCGCGCCCAGTTTGGCGATATGGGCAAGGCTATTCAGGACAACGCCAAGGGGGGGCACTATGCCCGCAAGACCGCCCCCTCCAGTGCGCAGCGGCGGGCGCTCGGGGCATTCGTCCTGCTTCAGGATGGTCCGGTCAATCCGGCGGCATCCCGCCCCTCTGACCCGGTCCGCAACGCCGACAACATCAAGGGGGCAAGCTATTGGCTGGGCATCGACGCCGCCGGCCTTAGCCGTTGCCCGGAATGGACATGGTATTCGCACGATGCGCTTGGCGACCCGATCGTGCCACCCCACGATCAGGCCATCTCGATGATCGTCGATCAGGGCTACGAGACGATGGAAGGGGCCAGCGGCGACGACTGGATCAGCGTGGCGCAATCCATGCGGGCCTACCTGCGGTTCTCGCTTCTGGGCGGGGTGGTCGCCAAACACCTGCGCAACCTTGGCTACGCCGCCAAGGCGCACTCGGTCATGGACGGCGAGGTGCTGCAACCGCCGCTTCTGCTGCTGTCCGGGTTGGGCGAAGTGAGCCGGATCGGAGAGGTGATCCTGAACCCGTTCCTTGGTCCCCGGCTGAAATCCGGCGTCGTCTCGACCGATATGCCGATGGCGCATGATCGGCCCATCGACTTTGGCCTGCAGAACTTTTGCCAAAACTGTAATAAATGCGCCCGCGAATGCCCCTCTGGCGCGATCACGGCCGGGCCCAAGCTGATGTTTAACGGCTATGAAATCTGGAAATCGGACAGCCAGAAATGCGCCACCTACCGGATCACGACGCCGGGTGGCGCAATGTGTGGTCGGTGTATGAAGACCTGTCCCTGGAACCTTGAGGGCCTGTTTGCCGAACGCCCGTTCCGCTGGGCCGCAATGCATCTGCCGAAGGCCGCGCCTGCGCTGGCCTGGCTGGACGATGCGGTGGGCAACGGCGGTTTGAACGACGTCAAGAAATGGTGGTGGGATGTCGAGTTGCAGGCCGATGGCGGCTACCACCCCTCAACCCATCCAGTGAACCGGCGGGCCCTGCAAAAGGACCTTGATCTGCGGTACGAGGATCAGACCCTTGCCGTCTATCCCGCCCCGCTTGCCCCGCCACCTTGGCCCTATCCTTTCCCGATGGATCGGGAGGCCGGGATCGAAGCCTACCAGGCCATGATCACGGCCGACCAATACAAGACCGAGATTGCGCAGGGCGACACCCGCCAAGTCCACGAATACAAAGTGCCAGGTGACGCCCCGGTCATCCGGGTCGAGGTGACCAAGGTCGAACGGATGACGGCGGACGTCACCAAGTACGAGTTTTCCTCTATCGACGGCTCTGACCTGCCTGCATGGACGGCGGGGGCGCATCTCGACATTGTCGTCGTGCCAGAGTTTCTGCGCCAATACTCAATGTCCGGCGATCCATCTGACCGGACCAAGTACCAAATTGCGGTCCTGCGCGAGGATGGCGGGCGCGGTGGATCAAAGATGTTGCATCGGATCTTTGCCAAAGGTCGCAGGATTTTTACGTCCAAACCGATCAACCATTTTGAGCTGGTCGAGGACGCCAGCAAGACATTCCTGATGGGCGGGGGCATCGGGGTCACACCGATGATCGCCTTTGCCCATCGTCTGCACGCCCTTGGAGCGGAGTTTGAGTTTCACTATTCGGCGCATTCCCGATCGAGTGCGGGCTTCCTGACCGATCTTGAGATGTTTCCATGGTCCGACAAGGTGCAGCTGCACTTTTCGGACGAAGGCACTCGGGCTGATCTGAGTTCGGTACTGCAAGCCTATCGTCCCGGTTGGCATGTCTACACCTGTGGGCCGGATCGCTACATGGACAGCGTTATCGCAGCCGCCGAGCAGGCCGGTTTCCCCGATTGGGCGCGGCATCTTGAGTATTTCTCGGCCCCCGACATGCCGGACTATGTCAACCATGCCTTCACCCTCAGGCTCGCGAGGTCCGGGCGAGAGTTTGCCATCCCTGCCGATATGAGCGCCACGGATGTCCTTGCCGAAAACGGAATTCATGTTGACGTGAAATGCTCTGACGGGATCTGCGGAGTGTGCAAGTGCGGCCTTGTTTCGGGCGAGGTGGAGCATCGCGACTTCGTGCTGTCCCAGCGGCAACGCGAGGGGGCAGTGATCCTGTGTCAAAGCCGTGCCGCAGAGAAGGGCGGCGTAATCGAAGTGGACCTTTGAGGCTTGTCCAACTTGCGGGCACGTGCGTCGCTCAGACATAGCTTGGGATGCAAATGCCCCGTTTCCGTTCGAGGTCTTGGGGCGGTATTGCTTGTTTTTGTCGCGTGCACTTTGGCTTTGAAAGCCCGCGAGCATGGACGTCCGTGACAAAGTGGAAGGCGTCCGACCAAGACACTCTTGGGGCCCCTTGCGTAACCGTCGGCCAAAGGTTGGCGCCACAGCCATGCTTTATCACGCCGCCCTTTGGCCCAACACCGATGGGCGCTTGAAGCGGCCCAATTGCTCGATCGTATGCGCCGATCCATCCTCGAGGCCGCTCGAAAGATCTGCGCTGTCGCGGGCAAGCGCCAGGTTCTGGATGGCCCTGTCCGAGATGATTTCGATCTGGTTCTTCAAGGCTGCTGTCTTTTGGATCTGTTCCGCCCCGGCAGCAGACAGGCCGGCCACCATCTCCGAGCTTTCCGACATCGCTTGATGGATCGCGCTTAGGGCACTGGCTGCATGGCTGACCAGTTTGCCCCCATTTGCCACGGCCGAATTGACGGTTTCGGTCTTGGCGCGAATGTCTGCTGCAGCCGCACCCGATCTGTTTGCCAGGTCCCGCACCTCTTGGGCGACGACCTTGAAGCCAGCGTTCGATCCGCCGCTGCCCCGCGCCGCCTCGACCGAGGCGTTGAGGCTGATCAATGTGGTTTGCAGGGCAATTGCTTCGATCTGCTCGAGGGCAAGGCCGATTTCGGCTGTGGTTGCTTGTATCTCCTTGAACTGCTCCTGCAGCTTTTCCGATACCGATTGCCCCTCCTCTGCGCGGACGCAGGCGGTCTTGCACAGGACATCAGCCTCTGTCGCCTCTTTTGCGACTACGGTGGCGGATTGGGTGAACGAAGCCAGCAGAATTTCAGAGTCCGAAAGAGCCTCTACCTGCTCGGTCGATCCGCTCTTGACCCGCGCGGCTGTGGTGGCAATGTCCAGCGCCTTTTGCGAGACCTCAGTTGCGGTTTCCTGAACTTCATCCATCATGTCGCTGATGCCTCGGGTCATGCGGGTCACCGCCTGGGCGATGTCGGCAAAGCGGCCTTCGTATGCGTCTGACATCGAAACCGTTAGGTCGCCGTCCCCAACCTCCTCTAGGACGGAGTACAACTCAGACAGTCCGCGCTCCGATATGTCGCAAAGCGCGTTTATGCCGGTACAAAGCCGTTCAAAAAATCCGGCCCGACCGTCGAGACTGATTTGAAGCGCAAAATTGCCTCGCTTTGCGGCTTCGACGGATGTCTGAACGTCGTCCAAAAGCTCTGAAAGCTGATCAAGCGTCCCATTGACGGCCGTCTGGACCTGACCGAGGTGGCCCCGAAAATCGCCGTCGATCCGTTTGGAGAGGTTTCCTTGAGAAACTGCCGCCATGCTCTCGGCCACAGAGGTCACGGCGGTCTCGGTCACCTGGCACAGTTCGTTGATACCGTGGCAGAGTTCGAGGAGGAACCCGTCCAGACCCTCGACCGGTAGCCGTTTGCCAAAATCCCCCACGGAACAGGCCTTGACCACTTCGGAAACCTCTGCCTCCACTTTCATCTGTCGGGCCTTGTTCCTCTGGTATCGCGATTCCTCTTCGTTGCGGGTGTCTTCGATCGTGTCGATGATCCTGTTGAACAGCACGCTTGTTTCATAGGCTTCGTCACCTGGATCAAGCTCGATCCGTGGGGCCGTGGCGCTGGGATTGCGCACCAGATCCGCCATCGCAGCCTGCAGGACATCGCTTCCCATCGGGGCGTCGTGCTCGTGCCGGTTGAGACCTTCGCGCTCAAACAGTTCGGGTACGCGAAGGCCGTTGCCCCCGTCAGGGAGACCCTTGAGCACAACATCAATGGTTTTCATCACGGCAAAGGTAACGCCAAAGGCCCAGGCAAAGACCAGGCCGATGCCGGTCAACTGAATGCCCAACTGGCCATGGCGCGTTTCGGCCGGCAGGCTGTCAATCGGGGCGAACAGGGCCACGGCAATGGTGCCAAAGGTACCTGCAAAACCGTGTACGGGGATTGCCCCCAAGGGGTCATCCAACCGCAAGACGGATTCCAGCAGCCAACTTGCAAAATGAACGACAACCGCGCCCAGCATCCCGATCAGGAATGCGTTTTGGGGGCTGATCAGGTCGGCCCCTGCGGTCACGGCGACCAAACCGCCAAGAATGCCGTTGATCGACGTGGCCGGACGGAAAAGGCCATCCGTGAAGCGCCCCAGGACCAGCGCCGCAAAGCCCCCCGCACCCCCTGCAATCACCGTATTCACGATGATCTGCGCAAAGGCAGCGGTCCCCGACAGTGCGGACCCGCCGTTGAATCCGATCCAGCCGAGCCAAAGGATTAGCACCCCTGCCGTAGCAAGGATTGGCGAATGGGCGTGCATCCGGCGCGGTTTGCCGTCGTCATCAAACTTGCCGATCCGCGGGCCGATGATGATGACGATCGCAAGGGCCGACCATGCCCCGACCGAATGCACCACCGTTGAACCGGCAAAATCGACAAACCCGATTGAGGCGAGCAATTGCGTGTCGGTTCCGTTCAGCAATCCGCCCCAGACCCAGTGCCCGGCCACTGGATAGATGACCACCGCGATCAGCACGGCGGCGACCAGGTAGCCGTTGATCGTCATCCGTTCGGCAACTGCGCCGGACATGATGGTGGCGGCGGTGCCGCAAAACATCAACTGAAAGACAAAGAATGTCAGGCTCCAGTCGCCGGCAGAGCCGAACAGGGCGAGTTCACTGCTCCATCCGAACCAGCCTGCCTGACTGGTGCCGAACATCAATGTGTAGCCAATGGCACCGAAGGCGACGGTCGAGACGACAAAGTCCATCAGGTTCTTTTGGGCGACATTGACCGAGTTTTTGGAACGCACGCTCCCTGCTTCAAGCAAAAGGAAACCGATCTGCATGAAGAACACCAGAACGGCTGCGGTGATCGTCCAGACGTGATCCACGTCGCTTTGCAGGGCAAAGCCTGCCGGGGGCGCTTCGGCCCAGACCGCTGCGGGAACAAGAAACAGGGCCAACACGGCCGCCACAAAAACCTTTGACATCAACACCTGTTCCACTGATTGCAACACACTACACCTCGTACCCTAGGACCAACCCCTTAACATTTGTTTGCGCTGGTTGGTTGGCCTCGGTCTTTGCCAGAATGTCCTTTGACCTTCCGGGCGGCGGACATCAGTATGCCGCCAAAGTCAAAGCAAGGGAGCAGGGACATGACACAGGAAACCATCGGATTTGTCGGAATTGGCCTGATGGGCCAGGGTATGGCCTCCAACATCATGGCTGCGGGCTATCCGCTCACCGTCATCGCCCACCGTAATCGCGGCCCGGTCGAGGCTCTGGTGGCCGCCGGCGCGACGGAGGCGCCGGACCTTGCCACCCTCGCTAGCAAAAGCAGCATCGTCTTTATCTGCGCGCCCGGATCGCCTCAGGTCGAGGGCATCGTGGCGGCGATGGCCCCGTCCCTCGCTGAAGGAAGTGTTGTCGTCGACTGCTCGACCTCCGACCCCACATCTACGGTCAAGCTGGCCGCCATGCTGGCCGAGCAGGGCGTTCACATGGTGGATGCCCCTCTGGGCGGAACCCCGGTGCAGGCCGCCGAAGGCAGTCTTTCGGCCATGGTGGGCGCCGATGCGGCGGTGTTCGACCGGGTCCGCCCTGTGATCGAAAGCTGGGCCGGAACGGTCATCCATATCGGCACGACCGGCGACGGTCATCGGATGAAACTCCTCAACAACTTCCTGTCGTTGGGCTACGCGGCGCTTTATGCCGAAGCCCTGGCGCTAAGCGAAAAGGTTGGCATCTCAACCGCGCGCTTCGACAGTGTGCTGCGCCCCAGCCGGATGTATTGCGGGTTCTACGAGACATTCATGGGCTATGCCGTTGAGGGCAACCGCGAGGCGCATAAGTTCACCATCACGAACGCTTTCAAGGACCTGCGCTATCTTGAAAGCATGGCGGACAGTGTCGGCCTGTCCAATCCTGTCGGCAATGCGGTCAAGAACAGTTTTGCACAGGCCTATTCCACCGGTGGGGACGGTGGCGAAGACTACGTCCCCCATCTGGTCGACTTTGTTGCGCGTCAAAACGGTGCGAAACGCAGCGCGGACTGACGCCAGCCATCGCCTTTTGCCGGGGCTGGACTAGGTCATTCCAAGGGTCGCCAAGGGCCCGGTCTGGCTTTGGGAATAAGATGCGCGATCGAGGACGAAACGATAGCAGCCGGTGCGCCGGATGACAGCCCGTCCGTCAGGGGGCCGGGCATCGGGATATGCGGCGCGTGGCGTCGCTGTTCCGGGCGGACGGTTGTCCCGCATGGCGCGACTGGGTGGGCTTGCCGCAGGCGTGGCGGGCAATGTCGCCTTGGGCGGCGGCCGGGCGTTGATGACCGGCAATCGGCCCCAGATGCGCGACCTTCTTCTGACCCCGGCCAATGCGGCCCGTATCACCGATCAGCTTGCCCAGATGCGCGGGGCGGCAATGAAGGTCGGTCAGCTTCTGTCGATGGAGGCGGATGAATTCCTGCCGCCCGAGCTTGCCGATATTCTGGGGCACTTGCGGTCCAATGCGCATTTCATGCCGCCCGCTCAGCTCAAGACAGTGTTGTCCCAGAACTGGGGGGCGGACTTTCTGACCCGGTTCAGGCGGTTTGACGTGCGCCCTATCGCAGCTGCGTCAATCGGACAGGTGCATCGTGCCCAGACCCGCGACGGGCGTGATTTGGCGATCAAGGTGCAGTATCCGGGCGTCCGGCAAAGCATCGACAGTGACGTGCGCAATGTCTCGGCCCTCATGCGGATGTCGGGACTCTTGCCCAAGGGGCTGGACCTTGCCCCGCTGATGGAAGAGGCGCGGCGGCAGCTGCATGACGAGGCGGACTATACCCGCGAGGCAGAGGCGCTTAAGGGTTTTGCGTCGCGGCTGGAGGGCGATCCGGACTTTGTGGTGCCACAGGTGCATCACGATCTGACGACGGACTCCATTCTGGCAATGGACTTCGTGAACGGCGTGTCGGTCGATGACGTGGCCGGGATGGAGCAGGACGTGCGGGACCGCTTTGCCACCCGGCTGATCGGCCTGATGCTGCGAGAGCTCTTCGAATTCGAGGCGATGCAAAGCGATCCGAATTTTGCCAATTATCGCTACGACCCGGCAACCGACAGGGTTGTCCTGCTGGACTTTGGCGCCACACGCGATTTTCCCAAGGGGATGGCGGATCAGTACCGGCGACTGCTTGCTGCGGGGCTGGCGTCTGACCGGGCAAGGACCGCCGAGTGCATGATCGAGATCGGGCTGATGCCCGCGGACCTGCAGGCAGAGAGACAGGCGATCCTGCTTGATCTGTTCCAGATTGCGATGGCGCCTCTGGTGGCCGGGGGAGTTTACGACTTTGCAGCCTCCACCCTGTCGCGCGACCTTCGCGAGGGGGGGATGGCGCTTGCCGAAGATCGGGACTTTGTTCCGATCCCGCCGATCGACACCCTTTATCTGCAGCGCAAGATTGGCGGGCTTTACCTCTTGGCGGTGCGTTTGAAGGCACAAGTTGATCTTGACGCAGTGCTTGGGCCGTATGGCACTGTTCCGGGGTTGAGGTCAGAGGTCATACAGTTCTGATCGGTACAGGTGTTCGGTGACGAAAGGGACGAGTATCATGGCGGCCACGACGGACAAGAACACGTCAGACAAAAGCGGTGACCCGGTCTTTGTCCATGGCAGCACCCTGCGCCATGTGATCGTGATGTCGTTTACATCGAGCATCGGCCTGATGGCGATCTTTGCGGTCGACCTGATCGACATGCTGTTCATCTCCATGCTTGGAGAAGAGGCTTTGGCCGCCGCCGCTGGATATGCCAGCGCCCTTTTGTTCTTTACCAATTCGATAAATATCGGTCTGTCCATCGCGGCCGGAGCGCTGGTGGCCCAAGCCCTTGGACGCCACGAAAGGCAGGAAGCCCGAGAGTATGCGACCTCGGTTGCCATGGTTGCGTTTGGAGTGGGCCTGATCGTGCCGCTGATCCTCTTGTGGAACCTGCAGGCGGTTCTGGCGCTGTTCGGGGCAGAGGGCGAGGTCGCCGAACTTGCCGCTGGCTACCTGATGATCATCCTGCCCTCGATGTCGGTGATCGGCGTGGCCATGACCGGCATGGCAGTGCTGCGGGCGCATGGCGATGCCAAATGGGCGATGTACTCCACGCTGGTCGGCGGGCTGGTCAACGCGGTGCTTGACCCGATCTTCATCTTCGGGCTGGGTCTGGATTTGCAGGGGGCCGCAATCGCCTCTGTCGTGTCGCGCTTTGCGTTCCTGGCGGCTGCCCTCTGCCCCGCGATCCGCCGGCACAACGGCTTTGACCGGCCCGGTGCCGCGCTCTTGATGCGCGACGCCGCCGCGGTGTCGAAAATTGCCGTACCTGCGGTTCTGACCAACGTCGCGACGCCGGTTGGCTCTGCCATCCTGACCCGCGAGATGGCAAAATACGGGACCGAGGCGGTGGCGGGCATGGCGGTCATCGGTCGTCTGACGCCTGTTGCCTTTTCCGTGGTGCTGGCCTTGTCCGGTGCCATCGGGCCGATTATTGCCCAGAACTTCGGGGCAGGGTTGCACGACCGGGTCAGGTCCACCTTTCTCAACGGGCTCAAGTTCATTGCCGGATACGTTCTGCTGGCCATGCTTATCCTTTTTGTCTTGCGTGCGCCAATTGCCGATATGTTCGGGGCGACAGGGCTGACCCGGGACCTGATCTACCTGTTCTGCGGTCCGCTGGCGCTGGTCACCTTCTTTAACGGGGCCATGTTCGTGGCCAATGCCAGCTTCAACAACCTTGGGCACCCGGTCTATTCCACCTGGTTGAACTGGGGCAAGAACACCATCGGCACCTGGCCTTTCGTGGTTGGTGGGGCGGCCCTTTGGGGGGCGCAGGGGGCGTTGATCGGGCAGGCCGCAGGAGCGACCCTGTTTTCGCTGATCGCGGTGGCCCTGGCCTTGCGTGTCGTCAATGACCCGGCGCTGGCCAAACCGACTCGAGACCCATTTATTGGGCACCGCCGCATGCATGTGATGTCCTGGAGGGGGCGTTGGTAGCTTGTCGCTACCCACTGGAGGATCAAGCCGCTAGGCTTCAACCGGCAACAAGAAGGAAGACGGGGACTGAATGGCACGCGTGATCGTCTACTATGCCCACCCGGGGCACAAACACTCCCACGTCAACCGCGATATGATGGCGGTGGCGCAGGCGATCGAGGGTGTGACCTTCGTTGACCTTTATGCCGAATACCCCCGCCACAATATCAACATCGACAAAGAGCAGGAGCGGCTGGTCAACCACGACGTCATCGTGTTCCAGTTCCCGCTGTTCTGGTACTTTACCCCGTCCCTGATCAAGGAGTGGGAGGATCTCGTCCTTGAATACGGCTTTGCCTACGGCACCGGTGGCGATGCGCTTGCGGGCAAGTCCATGATGCTGGCGATCACGACCGCGGGCCCAGAAGAGGCCTATCAGCCCGAGGGATATTAGCACTACCCGCTTGAGACCTTTCTGACCCCTCTCGAACAGACCGCCCGGCTTTGCAAAATGGCCTATCTGCCGCCCTACGTTTTGCACGCGGCCCTCAGGGCCCCCAAGGAAGATAGGGTTAGCCCGCACGTCGAGGGGTATCGCCGCCTTCTTATGGCGCTGCGTGACGAAGACTATGACATGGCCGTCGCAGGCCAGACAAAGGCCGTCTTTCACGACAGCCTCCCGCTTCGGAAGGGGCTCGTTCAATGACCGGATTTCTATTGCTTGCCTTTGTCTTTCTGGTGGCTGGCGTTCTGGCGGTCCCAATCGCGACGCGGCTGGGCCTTGGGTCCGTCCTAGGCTACCTGATTGCGGGCATCGCGATATCGCCGCTCTTGGCCGCGTTGCATGTCGATGTGGTCAGCCTTCAGCACTTTGCCGAATTTGGCGTCGTCATGATGCTGTTCCTTGTCGGGCTAGAGCTTGAGCCGAAAATGCTTTGGCAGATGCGCAGCAGGCTTTTGGGGCTGGGCGGGTTACAAGTGGTGGTGACGGCCCTTTTGGTCATGGCAGCTGCCCTTGTCATGGGTCAGGGGTGGAGCATTGCGCTGGCCATCGGTCTTGTCCTGTCCCTCTCCTCAACCGCCATCGTCCTGCAAACCCTCGGCGAAAAGGGCCTGATGAAAAGCGATGGCGGGCAGGGCAGCTTTTCGGTCCTGCTGTTTCAGGACATCGCCGTGATCCCGATGTTGGCGCTGATCCCCTTGTTGGCCCTTCCCGAACTGCTCGAGGCGACGCATGCCGTTGCCGCTCACGGGGCTGAAGGGGGCGACCATTCGGCAGGTCCCTTGTTCATCGAAACACTGGAAGGCTGGCAACGGGCGCTGGTGACACTTGGGGCGGTAGCCGCCGTCATTCTTGCGGGGAACTACCTGACCAGCCCGATCTTCCGCTTCATTGCGGCGGCCAAGCTGCGCGAACTCTTTGTGGCGACCGCCCTGACCATCGTCATCGGGATCGCCCTTCTGATGACCTTTGTCGGCCTGTCCCCTGCGCTGGGCACCTTCATTGCAGGCGTGGTTCTGGCCAACAGCGAATACCGGCACGAATTGGAAAGCGATATCGAGCCGTTCAAAGGGCTCTTGCTGGGCCTGTTCTTCATGACCGTGGGTGCCGGGATCAACTTTGGCCTCCTGTTTGGCAGTTTCGGAACCGTCCTTGGCCTCACGATTGGGCTGATAGCGCTGAAGGTCGCCGTGCTTTATGCGCTGGGGGTCATCTTCAAGATTAACGGAGGCGACCGATGGTTGTTCGCGCTAGGGTTGGCGCAGGCGGGCGAGTTCGGCTTTGTGCTTTTGCCGTTCACGGTGGCCAACGGGGTGATCCCCGTGGCGGTGTCGGAACAGCTTTTGCTGGTTGTCGCTCTGTCGATGCTTCTCACCCCTGTCTTGTTCATTTTGTACGACCGGATCATCGCCAGGAAATATTCTGAAATTCAGGAGCGTGAGGCGGATCATATCGACGAAAAGGGCGTGGCGATCATCGCGGGCCACGGCCGGTTCGGCGGCATCGTCAACCGCATCCTTCGGTCGGCAGGCCATTCCACGGTCGTATTGGACCACAGTTCCGCGCAACTCGACATGATCCGCAAATTTGGCTTTCAGGCGTTTTTTGGTGACGCCACCCGACCGGACCTTCTGCATTCGGCAGGGATCGAAGAGGCGAAACTGATCGTCATCGCGATTGATGACCGGGAAAAGATCACCCAGCTGGTCCACTACGTCCACAGCAATCATCCCCATGTGCACATCGTCGCAAGGGCGCGGGATCGGGATCATGTCTACGAGCTTTATGCCGCCGGTTGTCGCGACATCATCCGCGAAACCTTTGACGGCGGTGTCCGCACCGGTCGCTCTGCCCTCGAGGCGCTGGGGATGCATCCGTTTGATGCCGAAAAGCTGGTCAAGGACTTTGAGGCGGCAGACCGAAGGGCCTTGCAGGAGTTGGCCGAGGTTTATGACCCGGACATTCCGGCCGCCGAAAACGCAGCCTACGTCGCCCGCGCCCGCGAAATGATGGAGGCGCAGGAGGCCGAGATGAAGAAGGGCAGGATCGGCTTTGGCATTCGCTCTGAAAGAGGCTGGATGCCGCCTGTCGGCAGACCGGCGAGACTGGGTGCCGCCCCGGACGCGGATGCAGACGACGCGGCATAGGACCGGGGTGCGATAGGGCAGCATAGGCGAGGGGTTGGGACAGCGGTTGCGATGGATGGGTTGATCCTGTTTGCACAGGCGGTACTGACGGCCAGTATCGGCGCATGGATGGTACGCGGGTCTCTGGATAACTGGCGCTATCCAGCCCTGAACATCGAGGCGGTGCGTATGGTCATCCAGTTTGACTTGATGGCGCAGGCCTATCCCGATGATTATGCCAAGGTCGCGCATCGGCGGATCAACGATCCAAGGATCATCCGGGCCCTTTTTGCCCTTATCGTCGTTTGGGAAACTTTGGCGGCAACCCTTCTTTCGATTGGGGCAGTCTTGCTGATGGCCTCCCTACTTGGGGCGGTCGATCCTGTGCTGGCGCGCACCATTGCCGCCCTTGGTGCGTTGGCCTTTGTGACCAACTGGGCGGGGTTTCTTATCGGGGGCGATTACTTCTGCTATTGGTACTGCCATCTGGGGTCGCAGACGACGCATTTCCTGCTGGCGATCTGGGGCAGCCTCGTCGTTCTGGTACTGGTTCTGCCGGGGTAAACCACCAGTCCTCTGCCACAAAGGGCCCGCCCTCTAACATGCACCTGACCGTTGCAAGCTATAACATCCGCAAGGCCATTGGCCGGGACGGCAAGCGTGATCCCGGCCGCATCCTGTCGGTCATATCAGGGTTCGGGGCGGATATCGTCGCCTTGCAAGAGGCTGATTTCCGCTTTCAGGGCCGCAAGGCGATCTTTACCCGGGCCGAAATTACCGCCGCGACGGGCCTCGTTGCCGTGGATGTGTCGCCAACCTCGCCGGGGTTGGGATGGCACGGCAACATGCTTTTGCTGCGCCCGCCGATCCAGATGCTTTCGGTCTTTGACATTCCCCTGCCGGGGCTGGAGCCACGCGGAGCCTATATCTCGGACCTCGACACCACAATTGGACCCTTGCGCTTTATCGGGGCGCATCTTGGCCTTGTCGGGCGCAACCGACGCAGTCAGGCGGGGGTGCTGGCGAATCAGGCCCGGCAGGGACCGGAGGGGCGGGCCATTGTGGCGGGGGACTTCAACGCCGCCGGGGACCGGCCCGGCAGCCTTGCTCCGTTGCGATTCGCCCTGTCAGAGGTTCGCATGCCCGCCAGTTTTCCCACTCGATGGCCGCTGTTCCGCTTTGACAGGATGTTCCACAGTGCCGACCTGACACTGGAGAACAGTTCTATCATCGACGGGCGAGAGGTGCGCCGGGCGTCGGATCACCTTCCGATCTGGGCCCGGTTCCAGGTCAGGGATGACGAGAGCCTTGATTAACCCAGAGATCCGCCAAGCTCTTCCTCGATATGAATACGGATGATCTCGTCAAAACTTGATTCCGCCTTGAACCCCAGATCAGTCGCGCGCTTGGCCTCAAAATCCTGCGCCCAGCCACCGACGATGGCCGCCACGGCGGGGTCTTCTGCCGGTTCGATCAGCGCGACAGCCGCATCGCCCGCAACTCGGCGCAACGCCTCGATCTGGTCACCGACCGTTGCAGACAGCCCCGGCATGGTCAAAGCCCGGTTCGGCCCGATCGGGCCGGTGTCCATCGTGGCTGCGTGAATGACAAAACCGACAGCCGCCCTCGGGCTTGCAAACCAGTGGCGGGTCGTGGTGGGCACCGGCAGCTTGGCCGCCAGCCCCGCCAAAGGCTCGCGAAGGATGCCAGAGTAAAAGCTGGACGCGGCAAGGTTGGGCTTGCCTGGCCTGATGCAGATGGTCGGCAGGCGCAACGAGACGCCATCAAGGAACCCGCGCCGGGAATAGTCGGACACCAGCAACTCTCCGATGGCTTTCTGGGTTCCGTAGCTGGTCAGCGGGGTCAAGTGGAAATCGTCGCTGATCTGGTCGGGGAAGGGCCGGCCAAAGACGGCCGCGGACGAGGAAAAGACGACGCGGGGGCAATAGCCATCGCCCTGCGTGCGGATGGCATCAAGCAGCCAGCGGGTGCCATCAAGGTTGATCCGATACCCTTTGTCAAAGTCCGCCTCGGCCTCGCCCGAGACGATTGCCGCCAGAATGATAACGACATCGGGGCGGCTCGCGATCAGGGCAGGGGCGGTGGCCGGGTCACCAATGTCGACGGCCAGCGTCTCGACGGTTCCGGTAAAGCCCGCGGGCGCGGTTGGTGCGACGACATCGGCCAGCTTCAACGCTGTGACAGGGCGGTCGCCCAAGGTGCCCGTCTTGGCAATCGCTTCGCTGACCTTGCGCCCGATCATGCCTGCTGCACCGATAATAAGAACCTGCATGGCCCGTTGCCTCCCCCTGTTTGCAATTGGCGGGATGCTGCGCCGGAGCAGTCGGAAAGGTCAAGCAGATGTCGGGCGAAAACGGTGCAGGTTGATCCTCTGGATGTCAGCGCCCCTTGCCCCCGAGGGTGTCCCCACATAGGTCCCGTGAATGTCCATCGCACCAGCCCTTATCGACGATCTGTCCTTGCCGCACCCTTTGACCCCAAGGGGCACAAGGTGGGAGATGTTGTCAGACGGCGTGATGGGCGGGCTGTCACAGGGGTGGATGACCCGGGCAGACGTAGCCGGACAGGCCGCTTTACGCCTTGAGGGGGACGTGAGCCTCGCCAACAACGGTGGATTCTTGCAGCTGGCACTGGATCTGCAGCCTGATGGCAGGCCTTTTGATGCAAGCGGCTGGTCGGCTATCGCCTTTGACGCCTACGGACCGGCACAGTCCTACAACCTACATCTACGCACCAATGCTGTCACCCGGCCGTGGCAGTCCTACCGTCACAGCTTTGAAGTCGGGCCGGAATGGCAAAGGATCACCTTGCCCTTTGCCGGGTTCGAAGCCCATCGGCTTGACGCCCCGTTTGACCCCAAAACCCTGCGCAGGATCGGGTTCGTCGCCATCGGACGTGCCTTTTATGCCGATCTTGCCATTCGGTCGGTCTGCCTCGTCTAGCCCGGCAAAAAACCAAGAGGCGGTCGGTCAACAAGCCAGACAATCAGCGGCACAGGGGCGACGGCGACGGCCAGCAGGGCGGCTGTTCTGACAGGCTCGTACAGCCGGCTCAGGCCGACCATCAGACACAGCCCGCCACCGCCGCCGACGACCCCATTGCCCGGAACATTCACCAAAAGGCCAAGCAGGATATAACGATGCCGCGTCGCAAGACCGCCAAGCCTGCTCGGCAACCGGGCTTGCAAGGCAACCAGCCGTTCTTCGGGCGACAAGACCGCGATACGCTCAAGCATGCGGCACATGGGGGAAAGGCGCAGATCTGCGGCGAGGCGATGCAGACTGCGATAGGGCAGGACCGTTCCGGCGGTATAGGCGGTGAATAGCCCGACAATTGTGGCCAGATAGACGAACGGGGCGATTGAGCCGCCTTGCAGCATCATCAGGGCAATCCCGATCTCGATCCCCGGCACAAAGGGCAGGGCGATCATCAGGGCATAGGCCACCAGCATCAGCAGGATGATCCCAAGGGCAAGGCCCTGGCTTGCGCCAATCACATGCGTCCGCTCATCCAGCCAGGTCAGGGTCCAATGGACACCCACAACAATAAGCACCAGCGCGGCAAGCCGAAGGGCAATGCGCAATAGCGCCAGCGGCCAGGCTGTGACTGCAGGTTCGAACGGATCCAAAGGGTCTTCGCGTTTGTGCATCCGGCCCTGCCAAAGCTGTGAGGCCCCTTGGTCGCCCGACCACTACACAGAGTCCAGCGCTATCCGACCGACATCATGGCGGGGAAGGGCGGTTGCCTGACATCTAGGATAACCTCCTCCAACTGGCGTGCCTGGTCCGAGCACAGCCAGGCCATGACCGAGGCCGGAACGGCGGGGTCGACAAGATCGTCTTGTGGAATCTGGCTGATCGGATTGAGGCCAGCCTGCCGGATCTCGCCCTGCATGGCGGTGTCGGTGGGCGGAATGCCGATGAACCGGGCAAGAATGCCGTCGCTTGCCAGTTCCATTGCCATCATCTGGGTCATCATCCGGGCGCCTGCCTTTGAACTGCAATAGGCCGTCCACCCCTCCATCGGTTGGGTGGCGGCACCTGTGCCCGCGTTCACGATCATCCCCTTGCTTTCGCGCAACAGGGGCAGGGAGGCGACGGTCATCCGGTGCAAGCCGATGACATTGACATCGAACGCCGGTCGCAGCGCATCCGACGGCAGGTCGGACAGGTGCCCGATCGGGGCGATGATGCCCGCGTTGTTCACCAGGACGTCCAGCCGCCCGCCAAAGCTCGTCACCTTCTGGATGGCAGCGTCAACGCTTGACTGGCTGGTGACATCAAGGGGCAGGGTGATCGACCCGGCAAGCGCGCCCATATCGGCGGCCCCATAGAATCCGGCAAACACCGTCGCCCCATGCTCGACCAACGTTTGGACCAGGGCCGCACCAATGCCCCGGCCTGCCCCGGTCACAAGGATAGTCCTGCCACTAAGGTCTGGAACGGGGATGGGCGCGAGGTTGAACATGAGACTTGACCTTTCGATAGGTAGCGTTGTTAATTGGTCTGACCAATTTGAGACGTAAGGCGCGTTGGAGGTCCTGTCAAAGGGAAACGCACCAAGCGACAGGGAGCACATATGACCAAGATCGCCCGGATCGAGCCTATCCCGATCCAATACCCAGACCCCAATGATTTCGGCACAATCCGCCGCACCGTTCTTGTCCGGGTCGAAACCTCGGACGGCGTCGTCGGCTGGGGCGAATGCATCGCCATGTGGCCCGAGGCCTGCAAGGCCGTCGCCACGATCATCGCCGACGGCTTCCTTCCCCTGCTTCAGGGCGACATCGCTGAAGATATTGATGCCGCTTGGGAAAAGATGCGCCGCCACGTCTTTTGGTACGGCGAAGGGGGCATCGCCTCGCTCGCGATCTCGGGCATCGACATGGCGCTTTGGGACATACGGGGTAAGGTCGCGGGCCAGCCATTGTATCAGTTGTTCGGTGGGTTGCAGCATGACCGCCTGCTCGCCAATGCATCGTCACACGTGAACAAAAAGGGCGAAGCTGCCTGTGTGGCCGAGGTTGTCGGGTTCTTTGAGGCCGGTTTCCGCTCCTGCAAACTGGGATTCGCCAAGAAGGGCGAAAGCAACATCGGTGGCGACCCCGACACGGATGTGTCCTTCATCCGCTCACTTCGGACAGCACTTGGCGATGAGGCCGAGATCCTGGTCGATATCGGCAACGGTGTCCGCTGGGACGCCGATACGGCCATCAGCGTTGCCAACCGAATGGGCGAATACCGGATCGGCTGGTACGAAGAGCCGCTTTATCCCACCGACGACGCGGGCTACCGCAAGCTGGCCGCCAATACCGCGGTCCGCCTTGCGTCGGGCGAGCGGGAGTTTACCGAAGCCGGGTATCGCCGCCAGATGGAGTTCATTCAGGCCATCGAGGTCTATGGCGTCGACCCAGCCCGGGTCGAAGGGATCACCGGGTTCCGCCGTGTCGATGCTCTGTGCACAAAGCATGGCAAGGTCATCAACGCCCATGCCTGGTCGACGGCGATCACCACGGCGGCCTCGCTGCATCTGTCCCTCGCCTCGCCGAATGCAGAAATCTTTGAATACAAACCCTTCCCCGTCACCGTTCAGGACGACATCGTCACCGAAAAGCTGTGGCACACTGATGGCTGGGCCTATCCGCCAACCGGTCCCGGCCTGGGCATCGAGGTGCGCGAAGACGTCGTGCGCGGGCTGGCCTTCTGATGAGCACGCGCTGGGGCATTACACGGCCAACCGAGGCCGACATCGCCAAAGGCGGCTTTTCCACGCCCTGGGATGCCCCGATGATCCCGCCGTTTCCGTTCCGGTTTCGCAACGCCGAAATCCTGACGCTTTACTGGCGGACGGACCCCGAGGCGATTGCCTTTCTGCTGCCACCACCGCTCGAACCGACGGGCGATGTGGCTTGCGTCCATATCTACAAGATGAACGACACCGACTGGCTTGGCCCCTATAGCGAGGCCAATGTCATGGTCGGCGCCCGCTACGGCGAAAGATCCGGCGCCTATTCGCCCTGGCTTGTCCTGTCATCGGATGTCGGGGTGGCCCATGGGCGCGAGATTCACGGCCAGCCGAAAAAGCTGGGCGACCCCCGGCTCGAGATGCGGGGCGATCTGATCGTCGGTTCCGTCACCCGCAACGGCATCGAGGTGATCACCGGGACGACGCCCTACAAGCAAAGGCCGGTCGGAGCAGATGCCCTCGCCCCACACTTCGATTTTGCTACCAACCTCAACCTCAAGGCGGTCGATCATATCGACGGCCGCCCGGCCATCCGTCAGATCACCTCGCGCAAGCTGGCAGAGGTGTTGGTCCACGAGGCCTGGGCCGGGCCCTGCACTGTGGATCTTCGCGGGAATGCCCAACTGCCCGTGTCGCGGTTGCCGGTCCTTGAACCCCTGACCGCCTTTTATTGGCGGGCTGATTTCACACTCGTGCCCGGCGAAATCCTGCACGATTACCTGGGAGACGGATCATGAAGGTCGTAGTGACCGATTACACCTTTCCCAGCCTGGCCCAGGAAGAGCAGGCCGCACGCGACGGGCAGGCCGACTTTGCAGCACATCAGTGCAAGACGGCCGAAGAGGTCGCGGAGGCCGTCGCAGGGGCGGACGTTGCCGTTGTTCAGTTCGCACCCTTTAACAAGGCCGCAGCGGCGGCCATCAATCCGGGGGCGACCGTCATTCGATACGGTGTCGGCTATGACAATATCGACGTTGGTGCTGCCAGTGCCTATGGGCTGAAAGTTGGCTATGTGCCTGACTATTGCGCCGACGAGGTGGCCGATCATACCGCCGCCGCCGCGCTGACGATGCTGCGCAAGCTGCCATCCCTTGATGCATCAGTCCGGGCGGGCGACTGGGCGGCCGTCAAGGTCTGCAAACCGATGAAGCCGTTTTCCCAAACCCGGTTCGGGTTCTTCGGCCTGGGTCAGATCGGACGTGCGGTTCTGGCGCGGCTGGCGGGCTTTGGCTTTCAGTTCATCGCCGCCGATCCCATGCTGACCCCCGCCGAGGCCAAGGACCTCGGGGTCACGCTGGTTGATGCCGACACCCTGCTGCGCACGGCCGACATCGTGTCGTTGCATGCCCCGGCCACGTCCCAGACCACCGGATATTTCAACGCCGCCCGGCTGGCCACGATGCAGAGCCACGCCATCATCGTGAACTCCGCCAGGGGACAGTTGATCGTCGAGGATGACATGGCCGCGGCCCTTGCCGCCGGAACCATCGCAGGTGCCTCCCTTGACGTCTTCGGGGTGGAACCACTTCCCGCGAGTTCGCCCCTGCGGAACGCCCCCAATTGCCTGATCACGCCCCACGCCGCCTGGTATTCCGAGGCGGCCATCGACCGGCTTCAGGGCCTTGTTGCCCAGGACATCGGACGCGCCCTGCGGGGCGAGGGGCCTCGAAAACCAGTCCCCTCGACTGGCTGAAACGACCCGTCCCCGGGGCAACTGCGGCCCCCGACGGTTTGACCGAAACGGCGCAAAACGCGCCAGAACAAGACCTATGGGAGGAAGATATGACACACTTTGCGAAACTGGGCCTTGCGGCCACCTTGATGATGGGCACCGCCACGGCGGCCCTGTCCGAAGGCCATGCCATGACGCTGGAAGGCGGGATGGAAACCAACATGGTCCTGCTGCCCAAGTTCCTTGGCATCCTCGTATTCGATCAAGCGAACGAAGGGGCTCAGGAGGCTCATGCAGAGCTTGGTAACCCGGGCGAGCTCCTGTTCGTCGGGCCCACCCCCGAAAACTCCGTCGCCGGCCAGATCGAGATCATGACCACCGCCGCCACCCAGGGGCAGGGGGCCGTCATGCTGTCGAACAACGCAGGCGACCAGATCGCCCCATCCGCCGAGGCCGCGCAGGCCGCAGGTGTGCAGGTGGTGACATGGGACAGCCCGATCCCGTCGGGGGCTGGTGAAAGCGTCTTTGTCGCCCAGGTGGACTTCGGCTCGATCGGGGTCGTGATGGCCGATATGGCCCATTCGATCCTTGACGGCTCGGGCCAGATGGCCGTCCTGTCGGCGACACCCGACGCGGCCAACCAGAACGCCTGGATCGCCGCCATGGAAGAGGCCCTGGCAGGCGACGCGAAATACGCGGACATCGAGTTGGTCGATGTGGTCTACGGCGATGACCAGGCCGAGGTCAGCTACAACCGGGCGCTGGCCCTCGTCGACAGCCACCCCGATCTAGGGCTGATCATGTCGCCCACTACCGTCGGCATTCAGGCCGCTGCCAAGGCGATGCAGGACGAAGGTCTGTGCGATCAGGTCAAGGTCTCGGGGCTCGGGCTGCCGTCTGAAATGGTCAGCTACACGATGAACGGTTGCGCGCCGGAATTCGCCCTGTGGGACTTCCGCGATCTTGGCTATCTGACCTACTACACGGCCTATGGCCTGGCGACCGGCCAGCTGACCGGCGATATGGGTGAGACCTTCACCGCAGGTCGGATGGGCGCCTACACGATCGAGGAAGATCCCGGTCGTCCCGGGTCCAAGCGGATCCTGATGGGGCCGTTCACCGTCTACACCGCCGACAACGTCGAAGCTGCCGCGCAGTAACCGACGCTCGCGACCGGCGGGGACTCCCGCCTGCCGGTCGCACCTCCAGCAGGATGGCAGCATGACCGCACCCGTTTCGGCCCCTTCCACATCGACAGTACCCGTTCTGGGGTTGCGCAACATCTCGAAAAGCTTCGGGATGACACGCGCCCTGTCCGACATGTCCCTGTCGCTCTTCCCTGGCGAGGTGCACGCGGTGGTGGGCGAGAACGGGGCCGGAAAGTCGACCATGATCAAGATCATGACCGGCGTCCATCAACCCAGTTCCGGATCACTTGAGGTTGACGGGGTCGCCCTGCGCCTTTCGGGACCCAAGGATGCCCGCCAGGCCGGCATTGCCGCTATTTATCAGGAACCAATGGTGTTCCCGGACCTTGATGTGGCCGAAAACATCTTCATCTCCGCAACCGGTCTGGGGCTGGTGCAGAACCGGGCCGCCCTTCGGTCCCGGGCGCGCAGCCTGATCGACCGGATCGGCATGACACTCGACGTGGACCGCATAGCGGCGGGGCTGACGCTCGCCGAACAGCAGGCAGTCGAGATTGCCCGTGCCCTTAGCCAGGATGTGCGGGTCCTGATCATGGACGAACCCACGGCCTCCCTGTCGGACCACGAGGCGACGCAGCTGCGCCAGATCGCCCGGACCTTGGCAGGGCAGGGGGTGGCGGTGGTCTATATCTCGCACCGGCTGGAAGAGATCTTCGACGTGGCCGACCGGGTCACTGTCATAAGGGACGGTCAGCACATCTCGACCCGGCCGGTGGCCGAGGTCACGCCCGACGGGATGATCGGCGAAATGGTCGGCCGCGAGGTCGGCAATTATTTCACCAAGGCCCCATCGCACACGCGCCCCGAGGTGATGCTGAGCGTTCAGAACCTCGGCTACGCGGATGCGTTCAAGGAAATCAGCTTTGACCTGCACGCCGGCGAGGTCCTGTGCATGGCTGGCCTTGTGGGCGCGCGGCGCACCGATGTGGCCCTCTCCCTCTTCGGTATTCATCCTGCCACGTCGGGTCAGGTCAAATGGCTGGGCCAGCCCTTCCATGCGACCAGCCCCGCCCAGGCCATCCAGGCAGGCATTGCCTACGTCTCGGAAGACAGGCGCAAGCTTGGGCTGGCGATGCCGATGGCGATCCGCGCCAATATTACGCTGGCCACGTTGAACGCGATCCTGTCGCGTCTCGGCCTTATAGACCGGGCCGCCGAACAGGGGATCGCCGAAAGCTTTCGCAAGAAGCTCAACATCCGCACCCCGGATGTCGAAACCAGTGTCGGCATGCTGTCGGGGGGCAACCAGCAAAAGGTGATGCTCGCCAAATGGCTGGAAATGCGGCCCCGGCTCCTGATCTTCGACGAACCCACCCGCGGCATCGACGTTGGCGCCAAGGCCGAGGTCCACGATCTGATCCGGAGCTTTGTAAAGGATGGTGGAGCCGCCCTCGTCATCTCCTCCGACCTGCCCGAGGTCCTCGCTCTGGGTGACCGCATCCTCGTCATGCGCGAGGGCCGGCAGATGGGCATCCTTGATCATGACGACGCCACCCAGGAAACCGTCATGCGTCTGGCCACCGGCGCCATCAGCCTGAAGGGGGCGGCATGACCCTCCTCCTTCGCTTTGTCCCAAATACTCCCGCCGGAGGCATCCTCCCCCACCACGGCAAAAGGGCCGGGTCATGCTAGGACGGCTTTCCCCGCAGACCCTGCGCATTCTGGCGCTGCTGGTGGTTCTGGCTCTCGTTCTGGCCTTCTTCGCCAGCCAGGTGCCCAACTATTTCAACGCGCGGCTCTTCAACCGGATCTCGTCAAGCGTGGCGATCATGGCGCTGATTGCCACCGCCCAGACCCTGGTCATTCTCACGCGCAACATCGACCTCTCAATCGGGTCAGTGGTCGGCTTCACCGCTTTTGCCACTGGCAACCTCGTCGCGGGCAGCCCCGATATCCATCCGCTTGTTCTGGTCGTCTACGCCATGCTCGTGGGTGCAGGCTTTGGCCTGATAAACGGGGTGATCGTGGCCTATGCCCGGGTCCCCTCTATCATCGTGACACTGGCGACAATGGCCATCTTCCGGTCTGCCCTCGTCGAATACTCGGATGCCAAATCCATCACCTCGTCGCAGCTGCCCCAATGGCTGGTGCAGTTCCCCAATACCAGCCTGTTCGAGGTCGGGGGCGTCCAGTTCCGGGCGGCCTTCGTGACGGCCGTGATCGTGGTCCTGATCGTCCACGTTGCCCTCAATCGGCTGCGGCCTGCCCGCAGGCTTTATGCTGTCGGCTCCAACCCCGAAGCGGCGGAAATGGCAGGGATCAACCTGCGTCTGACGGTTCTCAGCGCCTTTGTCATGGCCGGGGCGCTGGCGGGGCTTGCCGGTTTCATGTTCCTTGCCCGCTTTGGCAATATCACGGTTGTGGCAGGCCTCGGGTTCGAGCTGAAGTCGGTGGCCGCCGCCGTTGTCGGCGGGGTCAATATCTTTGGCGGCTCGGGCACTGTGCTGGGGGCTCTGATCGGGGCGATCCTCGTCGATCTGATCGACACTTCCCTCGTCCGCTGGGCACTGGTCAGCGAATTCTGGCGCGAGGCGGTATTGGGTGCTCTGATCCTGACTGCTGTCGCCGTCGATGCCATCCTGATGCGGCGCCTGATCCGGATGCGGATCGCCCGCGAAAAGGAACGCCTTGCCGCCCTGCCGCAAACGGAGGCCGTCGAATGACCCTGCTTCGTCGCCTGCAAAGCTGGGAGGGCTTCCTGCTTGCCGCTCTTCTCTGCATCATGGTCATGAATTCGATCCTGTCGCCGCAGTTCCTGACGGTGGGCAACCAGATCAATCTGTTCCAGCTGTCGATCGAAAAGATCATCGTGGCGCTGATCATGACTTTCGTGATCATCAACGCCGAGATCGACTTGTCGGTTGGGTCCATGATGGGGCTTTCAGCCTGTGCCTTTGGCTGGCTTTTCCAGCAAGGCGTCGATCCGGTTCTGGCCATTGTCATCTGCCTTGGCATCGGTGCCCTGGGCGGGGCGCTGAATGGATGGTTCATCGCACGGGTCGGACTGCCAAGCCTTGTCGTGACGCTGGCCACCCTGATCGGATTCCGGGGTCTGGCCCGGGTGCTGGTCGAGGATCGCGGGATCACCGATTTTCCAGACTGGTTCGATGCCTTTGGTCAACAGGGCCTTATCGGCCCGATCCCCTTTGCCCTCATCGCCTTTGTCGTGCTTTTCGTAGTCCTCTGGGTCGTCCTTCAAAGGTCCGGCTTTGGCCGCAAGACCTATGTCATCGGCACCAACCGCGAGGTGGCCATCTATGCCGGAATAGATACCGCCCGGCACAAGATGATTATCTTTACCGCCTCGGGCCTCATTTCGGCCTTTGCTGGTCTTCTCTTCGCCGCCCGGGTGGGGGCGGTTCGGGGCGATGTCGCCTTGGGGTTTGAGCTGGACATCATTACCATGGTGCTGCTGGGTGGGGTCAGCATCTTTGGCGGAACGGGCAGCCTGATGGGCACCTTGCTCGCCATTCTGATCGTGCTCAACCTGCGCAATGGTATGGCGCTGGTGAACATCACCGGGCATATCCAGACCGGGGTTGTTGGAATGTTGCTGATTGCATCCGTGCTCGTGCCCCGCATCGATCTGGGCCGGTTGCGTCGATCAAAGGAGGAAACCGCATGAGCGATCCCGCCCAGCGGATCGTTTTTGACGAACCCATCGTTCGTGAAAGCGTGGCCGAGGCCGTGGCCCGGCGCATCCTTGACATGGTCACCTCCCGTGCCCTCAAGCCGGGGGATCAATTGCCACCGGAACGGGATCTGGCCGAAAGCCTTGGCGTGTCCCGCCCCTCTGTCCGCGAGGCGATCCGGGGCCTGTCCATCCTGGGCGTCGTCCGGTCGCGACAGGGGGGAGGGGCCTATATCTCGGCCCTGGATGCCGAAAGCCTGCTCGGCCCCATCCGCTTTTTCCTGACCCTTGAAGATGTGAATATTGGCGAGCTGTATGACGCCCGGAGCCTGATCGAAAGCGATGTCGCCCGTCGCGCGGCGGTCAATATGGATGATGCCACCCTTGCCCGGCTTGGGGCCCATCTTGAGGCCCAGAAGGCCACCCTGTCGGATGCCCGCGCCTTTCGGCTGTCCGACTTTCAGTTTCACGAAATGATCTGGACCGGTTCCGGCAATGCCTTCCTCCAGCGCATCGGAGAAAGCCTGAATTCCCTAGGGCTAGAGTTTCGCAAGCGCGCCTCCGAGACGTCGGGCGTGCTTGAGCAAAGCTACGAGGACCACCAACGCCTCTATGCTGCCCTGTCGGCCCGTGACCCCGAGGCCGCCGCCAAGGCCGCGGAACTGCATATGCACAACGTCTATCAATCGACCATCGGCCAGGAGGAGGCACCATGACAGCAAGGATCGGCATCGTCGGAATTGGCTGGTGGGCCACCTTCAACCACATCCCCACCATTCAGGCTGGAATCGATGCAGAGGTCGTGGCGATCTGCGATCTGGATGCAGACCGGGTCCGCATTGCAGGTGACCTTTTCGGAATTGCCGGGCGCTATGGCGATGTCGCCCAAATGCTGGCAGCCGAGAACCTGGACGGGGTCATGATCTCGACCCCCCATATCCATCACACCGCCCCGGCGATCGCGGCCCTGGAGGCGGGCTGTCATGTGCTGGTTGAAAAGCCCATGGCCACAACGGCCGCCGATGGCCGGGCCATTGCCGCCGCAGCAGCAAAGGCCGGGCGCGAGGTTCTGGTGCCAACGGGCCTGAACTTCACCGCCTACACGGCCAAGGCAAAGTCCTGGGTGCAAGAGGGCCGGATTGGCACGATCCGTCACGCAGTCTGTCAAATGGGCTCTCCATTGGATGACCTCTTCTCGGGCAAGCCGATGCTGGAAACGGCCGACCATCTGTTTCGGCCTCCCGCCTCGACCTGGGCGGACCCGGCCAAGGCGGGTGGGTACGCCTGGGGGCAGATGTCCCATTCGCTGGCCTGGCTGACCTGGGTGGCTGACCTGACCTATGACAGCGTGTTCGCCATGGACGTGAAATCGCCCTCTGGGGTGGACTATTATGACGCCGCCATCGCTAGGGCGACAAATGGGGCAACAGTGTCGATCTCGGGTGCCTCCACGGTGCCCAAGCATGTGGGGATGCACACCGACGTGCGGATCTACGGGTCCGAAGGGATGATTACCTTTTCCAACCTGCCTGCAGTGCTCGAGTTGCGGCGTCTGGACGGGCAGGACGCTTCAGTGCCCCTGAACGATCTTGAGGCTGGCTATGACGGGGCCTTGCCCGTCAGGATTTTCGCCGCCCTTTGCAACGGCAAGCCTGTCACCAACGCCTCCAACGCCGAATGCGGGGCGCGGGTGACCGAGGCGCTGGATGCGCTTTATCGGTCGGCGGCCAGCGGCCAGCTTGAGCGGATTGGAGGCTAGGATGCACCTGTCCCTTACGTCCTGGTCGCTGCCGTCCTGCACATTGCAGGAAGCTGCGGCCATCTCAAAGGCCTTGGGGATCGGGGCGCTGGACGTCGGGCTCTTTTACCGCTCGGCCCTCGACAAGGCGCTTATCCGGAACGACCCGGACGCGGCGGCGGCCGGGCTTGCCGACATTGGCGTTGCCATTCCCAACTATTACCACCTGTTCGGTGAGGGGCTGGGGGGGCAAAACCTTGCCCTGCCCGGAACGCTGGATGCCAATCTGGCGGACCTGACGCAGGTCCTGACCTTTGCCGATGCCGCCGGGATTGGCACTGTGTTTGTCCTGCCCGGCATCGTGAACCCCGGTCAGTCCCGCGAAGACGCAGCCCGTGTCAGTGCCGAAAGCCTGCGGGCGATGGTTGCACTGTCCGACGACTTCAAAGCGATCCTCTGCGTTGAACCCCACGTTCACAGCTGGGCTGAAAGCCCCGCCCTTGTGCAGGAGCTGGTTGCCGAAACCGGCGTGCGGCTTGCCCTCGACTATGCCCATTTTGCTTGCCTCGGCTACCGTCAGGACGAGATTGACGTGCTTGCCCCACACGCCGCCCATGTCCATTTGCGGCAGGCCCGGATGGGGGTGCTTCAGGCCAAGTTTGGCCAGGGTACGCTGAACTTTCCGGCGATGTTCGGCACCCTTCGGGCAGCAGGCTACAATGGCGCGCTGGCGTTGGAGCCGGTGCATCAGGACTACATGAACACGCTATTCGACGATGTACTGACCGAGGTTGTCGCCCTGCGCGACTGCTACAACGACTGGACAGGAGACAGATAATGCCCGGATACGCATGGGTGCTGGAGGTCCGCCCCGGCTATGAAGAAGAGTACAAGAAGCGCCACGACGAGATCTGGCCCGAAATGCTTGAGGCGTTGCGCGAGGCGGGCATCAGCAACTACAACATCTTTCGCCATGGGCTGACGCTGTTCGGTTATTTCGAAACCGACGATCTTGAGACCAGCCAGAAGGCCATCGGCGCGCATCCGGTCAACGCCAAATGGGGCGAATGGATGGGGCCGATCATGAAGGTCGAGGTCGATCCTGCGACCCAGTTCCCCTACCTTCTGCCCAAGCAATTCTATATGGCCTGAACGGCGCGGCTAGGGGACTTGCGCGACAAGGAACACCGCCTTACCCGGCCCGGGCCGCCAGCGGTCCTTGATGACAAAGCCTGCCTCGATGTGGCTGGCCACCAGATCACTGTCGCTGAACCGTCGGACCAGAGGCAGGAGGCCCAGAGCATTTCCGACCCTCAGAATCCATGTGACGATGCGGGGCATGTCCGTGGCGCAAACGGTGCTTGAGACAAAAAGCCCGCCGGGTTTCAGCAGGCGGTGAACCTTGGTCAATACCGCCTCCTTGTCCTCCAGCAGATGCAGGATGCTCATCCCAAGGATGGCGTCGTAGCTGTGGTCGGGGGCGGTCCATTCCTCGATCCTTGCGACCTCAAAGGACAGGTTGGTCTGCCCTGCAGCCGTGGCCTTGTCCCGCGCAATCGCGATCATCTTTGGGGAAAAGTCGATGCCTGTATAGCGCCGCACAAAAGGGGCGTGTTGCAGGGCCGTGGTGCCGGTCCCGCAGCCAAACTCCAACACCGCCATCTCGGGGGACAGCAGGCGTCTGGTTGCGGCAAGCTTGTGTTGATAGGCGGCCTCGTCCGCAACCGGTGTGCGGGCGTATCGCCCTGCAATTAGGTTCCAGAACCTTGGGGATGTGGGCATCGTCGCATCGCCTTCCTGTGCAGAAGGGCCCCGACAGACCCTGGTTCAGGCCATTTCGGCCAGTCGTTTCGCGGCAGCCAGCGCAAGCGGGCTAAGCCCGCCGCCGCCTTTGCCAAGGTACTCCTGCAACTGTGCGCGCATGCGCGGGTCCCAGAACTCTCGCAGGTGACTGGCCGTTTCAGCCACCTTATCGGCATGGGGCTGTGTGTCAAAGAAGCCAGCGATCTGGTTGGCCATCCGCACAAGTTTGGCATCGATGTCAATGGTGGCGTCCAGGGTGTCAGAGGACATGAGGCTGCTCCGTTATCCGGTGGGCATGTGAAAAGACATGGGTTTCGCCCCGGCTGCGGGTGGCAAGGGTGATGCCCGCCCCCTCGGCCAGACGGACGGCATGGGCGGTGGGCGAAGACACCGCCAGAACCAAGGGCGCACCGGCCATCGCTGATTTCTGGACCATCTCGACCGACAGCCGGGAGGTCAGAACGATCGCCCCGGTCGCCGGATCAATGCCCGCCCGGGCCATGGCCCCGATCAGCTTGTCCAGCGCATTATGGCGGCCCACATCCTCGCGGGCCAGAAGGATGCCAGTACCGGGCAGGTAGAACCCCGCCGCATGGACAGCGTGGGTCTCGTCATGGAGCGGCTGCCAGTCGCGCAATTCGTCCAGCGCCAGGGCCACCTCGCTTGCCGCGATAGTGACACCTCCGGCAACACTGGGGACGTCGCGGGCGGCCTCTTCAAGACTATCAATGCCGCACAGGCCGCAGCCGACAGGGCCCACCATGGCACGGCGGCGCTTGGACAGGGCTTCAACCTTTTCGTCAGGGAGCCACATCCGGGCCTCAATGCCCGCGCCATGTTCGACAACCTCGACCGGTCCGATCTCGGACATCTGGGCGACACCTTCGGTGAGGGTGAAGCCCACGGCAAAATCCACAAGGTCTGCCGGGGTGGCCATCATCACCGCAAGGGTCGATCCGTTATGGACGACAGCCACGGGCACCTCTTCGGGCAAGACCCGCGAGGCGGGACCTGCGCCGGGGGACAGGGTGCCGACCCGGCGCCGGGTCACGGCATGGGTGGTGTGGCGGCCCATCACTCCGCCGCCGGAAGGATGCGGCGGGACTTTGCCGCCTGTGCGCTATAGTCCGTCTGCCATTCGGTCAGCCCGTTGGACAGACCGACCTGTACCGCCGTCACCTTGTATTCCGGGCAGTTGGTCGCCCAGTCCGAGTAATCGGTCGTAATGACGTTGGCCTGCGTGTCCGGGTGATGGAAGGTCGTGTAGACCACACCCGGCGAGACCCGGTCGGTGATCTTGGCGCGCAGCGATGTTTCGCCCGTCCGGCTGGCCAGCTTGACCCAGTCACCGTCCTTGACGCCCCGGACCTCGGCATCCTGGGGATGGATCTCAAGAAGGTCCTCGTCGTGCCAGGCGACATTGGCCGTGCGGCGGGTCTGGGCGCCGACGTTGTACTGGCTCAGGATGCGGCCGGTGGTCAGCAGCAAAGGAAAGCGCGGGCCGGTCCGCTCTTCGGTGGCGATGTATTCGGTCACGATAAAGCGGCCCTTGCCCCGGACAAAGCCGTCCACATGCATCAATGGCGTCCCCAGAGGGGCCTTTTCATTGCACGGCCACTGGACCGAGCCCATCTCCTCAAGCAACGCATAGGACACCCCTGCAAAGGACGGGGTCGTCGCTGCAATCTCGTCCATCACCTGAGAGGGGTGGGTATAGGTCCAGCCGCCGCCCATGGCATTGGCCAAAAGCATGGTGACTTCCCAATCGGCGTAGCCGTTGCGGGGCTGCATGACCTTGCGGACCCGATTGATGCGGCGCTCGGCGTTGGTGAAGGTCCCGTCCTTTTCGAGGAAGGTAGAGCCGGGCAGGAACACATGGGCATAGTTGGCGGTCTCGTTCAGGAACAGGTCCTGCACGATAACGCAGTCCATCGCCGCGAGGCCCGCAGCCACGTGATGGGTGTCGGGGTCGGATTGCAGAATGTCCTCGCCCTGAATGTAGATGCCCTTGAACCCGCCATTCGCGGCAGCATCAAGCATGTTGGGGATGCGCAGGCCCGGCTCGGCATCCAGCGTCACGCCCCAAAGCTTGTCAAACACATCCCGGACGGCAGGGTCGGACACATGGCGATAGCCCGGCAACTCGTGGGGAAAGGACCCCATGTCGCAGGCGCCCTGCACGTTGTTCTGGCCGCGCAACGGGTTCACACCAACGCCAGGACGGCCCAGGTTGCCGGTCATCATGGCAAGGTTCGCAATCGCCATGACCGTGGTCGAGCCTTGCGAATGTTCGGTCACACCCAGCCCGTAGTAAATCGCCCCGTTGCCACCCTTGGCGAAGAGGCGGGCGGCTTCACGGACCGACGCGGCGGGAACGCCGGTCAGCAGTTCCGTCGCTTCGGGGCTGTGGCGCGGGTCCGAGATGAAGGCGGCATAATCGGCAAACTCGTCCCAGTCGCAGCGCTCACGGATAAAGGCCTCGTCCATCAGGGCCTCGGTCACGATGACATGGCTGATTGCGCTCAGCACGGCCACATTGGTGCCCGGGCGCAACGGCAGGTGATGGGCCGCCGCGATATGGGCGGATTTCACCAGGTCGATGCGGCGGGGGTCGATGACGATCAGCTTGGCCCCGGCCCGCAGGCGCTTTTTCAGGCGCGAGGCAAAGACGGGATGGCCGTCGGTCGGATTCGCCCCAATGACGATCACCACATCGGTCTGTTCGACACTGTCAAAGTCCTGGGTCCCGGCCGAGGTGCCAAAGGTGGTCTTCAGGCCGTAGCCCGTCGGCGAATGGCAGACCCGGGCGCAGGTGTCGGTGTTGTTGTTGCCAAACACAGCCCGGATCAGCTTTTGCACGAGGAAGGTCTCTTCGTTGGTGCAGCGCGACGAGGTGATGCCGCCAATGGCGCGGGTGCCGTGGCGGGCCTGTATGTCGCGCAACCGGCCCGAGGCAAATCCGATGGCCTCTTCCCAGGGCACTTCGCGCCAGGGCTGGTCAATGCTATCGCGGATCATCGGGTTCAGGATGCGGTCTGTATGGGCGGCATAACCCCAGGCAAAGCGGCCCTTGACGCAGGAATGACCGCGGTTGGCCTTGCCGTGTTTCCACGGCGTCATGCGCACGACCTCGTCACCGCGCATCTCGGCCTTGAAACTGCATCCGACCCCGCAATAGGCACAGGTGGTGATGACCGACCGCTCGGGGGTGCCGATCTCGATCACCGATTTCTCCTGCAGCGTCGCGGTCGGGCAGGCCTGCACACAGGCACCGCAGGACACGCAATCCGAGGCCAGTGCCGTGTCGGATTTCGCCCCAAAGGACACCCGGCTGTCAAAGCCGCTACCCTCGATGGTCAGGGCAAAGGTGCCCTGCACCTCTTCGCAGGCCCGCACGCAGCGCGAGCAGACGATGCATTTGGCGGGGTCATAGCTGAAATAGGGGTTGCTGTCGTCCTTGGGGATGTAGCGGGGGTTGGCCTCGCCGCTCTGGCGGACCTCGAAATGGTTTTCCGTGCCCTCGTAGCGGACATCGCGCAGGCCGACGGCCCCTGCCATGTCCTGCAACTCGCAATCGCCATTGGCCGAACAGGTCAGGCAGTCCAGCGGGTGGTCCGAGATGTATAGCTCCATCACCCCCTTGCGGATCTTCTTCACCTTCGGGGAATGGGTGTGCACGACCATCCCTTCGGTCACCGGGGTGGTGCAAGAGGCGGGGGTTCCGCGCCGCCCCTCGATCTCGACGACGCAAAGGCGGCAAGATCCGAATGCCTCGAGCGAGTCTGTGGCACAAAGCTTGGGCACCTGGATGCCGGCCTCGGCGCTGGCGCGCATGACCGACGTTCCTTCCGGCACCGACACTGAAAACCCGTCGATGGTCAGGTTCACCAGTTTCGTCGATTTCGACGCGGGGGTGCCCATATCGGTGTCGTCCCACGTCGGGATGATGAAATCTTTCATGAGCGTGAGCCCTCCTGTGCCGCGCGGGCGTATGCGACCAATGCATTGGCGTGGCCATGGCCCAGGCCATGATCGGCCTTCAGCCACGCCACCGTCTCCATGTGTTTTTCGCCTGACTGGCTGGCGATAAGGTCAAGCCAGTGTTGTACCGGCTGGCCATAGGTCTTTTCGATCGAGGGCCAATAGGACTCAGGTCCCTTGGCCGTTGGAGCTGTCATGACAGGGGCCCTGCCGTCTTCGGATCAAAAATATCCCGGGGGAGTCCCGTAGGGACGGGGGCAGCGCCCCCCAGCAACGTTGTCAGTTGTGCCCTCATTCTGCCGCCTCTTTTGCCTTGGCAAAGTCATCGGGGAAATGGGTCAGGGCTGACATCACCGGAAACGGGGTGAACCCTCCCAACGCGCAAAGAGATCCGTCCTTCATCGTCTCGCACAGATCAGTCAAAAGCGGGATCGCCGCGGCGTCGCCCCGCCCGATGCGGTCGATGGTCTCGACACCGCGCACCGCGCCGATCCGGCAGGGGGTGCACTTGCCGCAGGATTCCACCGCACAGAATTCCATCGCGAACCGCGCCATCCCCAGCATGTCCGCGGTCTCGTCAAAGACGACGACACCGGCGTGACCGATCAATCCGCCCTGACCGTCGAATTCTTCGTAGCCAAAGGGGGTATCGAACTTCGACATCGGGAAATAGGCGCCCAGCGGGCCACCGACTTGCACAGCTTTGACCGGGCGGCCCGTGGCGGTGCCGCCGGCGATATCCTCGACGATCTCGCCCAGGGTCAGGCCAAAGGCGGTCTCGAACAGTCCGCCCTGGCGGACGTTCCCGGCGATCTGCAAAGGGATCGTGCCACGTGACCGGCCCAGACCGAAATCGCGATAGTACGCCGCCCCCTTCTCAAGGATGACCGGCACCGTCGCGAGGCTGATTACGTTATTGACGACCGTCGGCTTGCCCAGGAACCCCTCAAGGGCGGGGAGCGGCGGCTTGGCCCGCACGACGCCCCGCTTGCCTTCCAGCGAATTGAGAAGCGAGGTTTCCTCGCCGCACACATAGGCCCCGGCGCCGATCCGGATTTCCATGTCAAAGGCCCGGCCAGATCCAAGAACATCGCCCAAAAGGCCAGAGGTGCGGGCAATCTCTACCGCCTCTTGCATCACTTCGATGGCATCGGGATACTCAGACCGCAGGTAGACATAGCCCCGAGTGGCCCCGACGGCGAGGCCCGCGATGATCATCCCTTCGATCAGGGTGAAAGGGTCGCCTTCCATCAGCATCCGGTCAGCGAAAGTGCCGCTGTCGCCCTCGTCGGCATTGCACACGATGTACTTTTGCGTGGCTTCTGCACCGGCGACCGTGTTCCATTTGATCCCGGTGGGAAAGCCTGCGCCACCCCGGCCGCGCAGGCCGCTGTCGGTGACTTCGGTGACGATTTCGGCCCCGGTCATCTCCAACGCCCGGCGCAGACCGACAAGGCCGCCATGCGCCTCGTAGTCGCGCAAGCACAAAGGGTCGATGACGCCCACCCGCTGAAAGGTCAGACGGGTCTGCCGCTTCATCCAGGGCAGGTCTTCCGTTGGCCCCAGCGCCTTGTCCGAGGTGCCGTCGAGGATTGCCGGGATATCGGCGGCGGTGGCCGGGCCATAGGCCATGCGTGGCCCGTCGCCCTCCTGCACCTCGACCAAAGGCTCCAGCCAGATCATCCCGCGCGATCCGTTCCGCACGAGTTTGACATCGGGGTTGCCTGCCAGCACGGCCGCGACCGCGTCGGCCCCAAGGGCCCGGGCGGCCGCATCGCGGGGTACATAGATGGTCCGCGTGACGGTCATGCGCCTGCCTCCTCAAGGATTGCATCCAATCGGGCCTTGTCCACCCGGCCGACAACCACCCCGTCCACAAGTGCGGCGGGGCCACAGGCGCAAAGACCAAGGCAGTAGACAGGCTCAAGCGTCACCGCTCCGTCCGCGGTCGTTCCGTGCCAGTCGACACCCAGCCGCGCCTTGGCCGCATCGGCAAGGTCGTTGGCACCCATGGCCTGACAGGCCTCGGCCCGGCAAATCTTGACCACATGCCGGCCGGCGGGGGCGTCGCGGAAATCGTGATAGAAAGATACGACCCCATGCACTTCCGCAGTGGTAACGTTCAGGGCCGAAGCGATGACCGGCAAGGCGGCCTCGGGGACATGGCCGAAGGCGTGCTGGACGTCATGCAGGATGGGCAGCATCGGCCCTTCGCGCCCCAAATGCGCCGCGCAAATAGCTGACACCTGGGCAGTAAGGTCGGCGGGTGCTTGTGCGCTGTGCATATCCGGGCCTCCAAAGGGCAAATCACCCGATCTTGGTGGCCAGCTTTACACCCAAATTCAATATCGAAAGTTCGTCACTTGATAGTTTTTAGCTATCAAACTCGGCCATGCGCCGCGCTTCGAGCATAAGCGACGCAATGACAGGCGTATGCGGCTCTCGGTAAGGGGCAATCAGGCCCACGGCGTGGCGGGCATCGGGGGCCACAATCGGGATCGAGACCAGCGGGCCATTGGTCGTAAAGATTTCGGCGGCGAGTCGGGGGAGAATCGTTGCCAGCCCGCCATGCAGGACGTGGCTGACCAGGACGATCGTTGAGTTGCTTTCGACCCTCGGGGTGACCTCAATCCCTGCTTCGGCCAGATGGCTGCCTATGATGCGCCGGTTTTGCATGTCGGGCGTCAAAAGGCACAGTGGAACCTCCCCCAGATCCCCCCAACGGACCTCTTTGCTTTTGGCAAGCGCGGCGTCCTTGTGCAGGACCAGAACATAGCGTTCGGCATAAAGCGGGACGGTCACGACCCGGCCCAGCGGTTCATTGTCCAGATAGCTGATGCCTGCGTCGATCTGCAGATCCTCCAGCAAATGCAAAATCTCGGTCGAGTTTGAAGACAAAACCGTAAAGTGCACATTCGGATGGGTCCGGGCAAATCCTGTCGTCAACCGGCTTACGACCGTTAGCGCGGTCGGGATTACGGCCAGCCGGACCTTGCCGGACAGGCCGGTCCGCGCCGTGCGCAGTTCTTCCTTCATCGTGCGGGTGTCGCCGACAATCTGGCGGGCCCATTCCAAAACGCGCTTCCCCTCAGGCGTCAGCCCCTGATAGCGCGACCCGCGCAGGACCAGCATCACGCCCAGTTGCTCTTCCAGCTGCCGGATACCGGCGGAAAGGGAGGGCTGGGTGATGCCGACGGCCTCGGCGGCCTTGCCAAAGTGGCGGGCCTGGGCCAGCGCCAGGAACATTTCAAGCTTGTCGATCATGAAAAACCTCCGGGGATCAGCGTCCAGTCTGCCCTGTTTTAGGGGGCTTGGCCATTGGCAGGGCAGGGTGATCTGGATCAAGGAAGAGGCCCCCTTGCGATGTCAGTATTGCGCCAAGACGGAGGCACATCATGTCTGACAATCCCTATACAACGCTAGGCCTCACCAAGGCCGCGACCGAGGCCGAGATCAAGGCCGCCTATCGCAAGCTCGTCCGAACCTCGCATCCTGACCTGCACCCGGACGACGCGGGAGCGGAGGCGCGATTCAAAGCGATATCGGCGGCTTACGATTTACTGAAAGACCCCGAAACCCGTGGCCAGTTCTACCGGGGCGAGATTGATGCCAGCGGCGCCCCCAGACAAGAGCGCCAGTTCTATCGCGACTATGCAGGGGCGGCAGACAACCCCTATCGGGGCGGTCCGCGTTTTGATGGTGACGATGATGCCGCCGACATCTTTGCCTCCTTCTTTCGCCAGCGTCAGCAAAGGCCAGGGCAGCAGGGTTTCTCGGCCCGTGGCAATGATCGCCGCTATTCACTCGAGGTGCCGTTTCTGGATGCGGTCAACGGGGGCAAGACCCGCATCGTCCTGCCCGGTGGCGGGGCGCTGGAAGTGGCGATCCCTCCGGGTGTTTCGGACGGTCAGACCATCCGTTTGCGCGGCAAGGGCGATCCGGGGTTCGAGGGTGGCCCACCGGGCGATGCCCTCGTGACCTTGTCTGTCCAGCCTCACATGACCTTTCAAAGGCAAGGCAACGACATCCACATCGTGCTTCCGGTGCCGTTGGACGTGGCCATTCTGGGCGGCAAGGTCGCCGTGCCGACTATTTCCGGACAGGTCCAGATGTCCATCCCGCCGGGATCAAGCTGCGGCAGGGTTCTGCGCTTGAAAGGCAAGGGGGTTCATCCGTCGCGCGGGCCGGGGGGGATCAACTGGCCGAAGTGCGCATCATCCTACCCGATCCGATTGATCCTGACCTGACCGACGCGATCGAAGGCTGGCAGGCCAAGCGGGCCAAAACAACAGGGAAAGGGGGCCAGTCATGACAAGGACCTTCAGTTTCACTCAGGTGATAGCAGCCGTTCCGCGACTGACCGAAGAGGAATTGACCCAGTACATCGAGGCGAGCGTGGTGGTTCCGACCCTGACGGCCACGACGCAGGTCTTTTGCCACGTCGACCTCGCCCGGCTCGAGTTGCTGTGCGATCTGCGCGACGTGTTCAATCTGGACGCTAATGCCGTTCAGATGGTCGTCGGGCTGATCGACCAGTTGCATGACGCGCGGACGAGCCTCGAGGCGATCACCGCCGCCGTGTCGGCGGAACCGGAGGAAGTTCGCCGTCGCATTGGCATTGCGGTACAGCACTGGTCCGAGGGGGCAAACCGCAGGGACGCGACTAACTAAGCGCGCCCGAGCCGTGCTTGAGGATGACAGGAACCACCAGTTCCTCTTCATCCAGCAGGTGGCGATCCAGAAACCCTTCCAGACGGGTCAGGTCATCGTTGAACCGACCGATGCTGCTGCCAAAGGCAATCGGATCGGACAGCCGCGACAGAATGGCGTTGGCCCCTTTGACAAAGGTGTTCAGGTGCCCGTCAATGGCGTGGTGGTCCTTGTCGAGGATTTCAAACCCTCGGGCAATCGTCGGTTCAGTCCGGGCCAGAACCGGAAAGTAGTGATGATCCTCGATCTGGTGGTGCCCATGCAGTTCGTTGACGAACATGCCGCCGAATCGGGACAGGCGGTTGGCATAGGTCTTGGGGTCGATCTTGCGATCCGCCGCTGCCTGGGCATCGGACTGCATGTTGGCCATGAGTTTGCGAAACATCATGTGCCGCTCCAGCCAGAAGCTGATCAGCCCGTGAAACTCGGAATGGCTTTCCCAGCTGTCGCGGGGATAGGCGGTGACCAGCACACGCAGCGCGTCGGGCAGGGCAAGGCGGGTTTCAAGGGTAATGTCTTCGGCCATTGGCGATCTCCTCTACCGAGCCAGACATAACCCGTGTGGCAGGAAGGGAAAGCCGGAACAGGCAGGGCGCAACCCGGGCGCGTTGCAAACAACCATAGGGATTCGTTCCGCCAACCTGTGTTCAGGCCGGCATCACCATATGTCAGACGTCAAAATGACGAAGTTGAGCTACAAATCGCCGATCGTGTACGCCAAATGTCAGCAAACTGACCGGCCTCCTCTTCTGCCGTAGGGTCAAGTTGCGATGTCTCTTGCCATTTCACCAAACAGGCAAAAGGATCAATCCATGCCCGCGCAACGCGCGGGACGGGCGTTGATCTGTGGCCCGGCCGCAAGGACCGCCAGCCACCAATAGCAACAGGGAGAATATAAATGACAATCAAAACAACACTTATGGCGGGTACCGCCACGGCGCTTATCGCGCTTGCCGGACAGGCGATGGCCGATGCACATGCCGTCCATCCTGTCACCGGTCAGGCCCTCGCCTCCGAGCAGGTCTTTACCTACCGGGTTCTTGACGATTTCCCGTCCATCGACCCGCAGTTGATCCAGGATGTTTCGGGATCCGAAGTTGCACGCGACCTGTTCGAAGGCTTGATGAACGAAGATGCGGAAGGCAATGTGATCCCTGGCGTTGCCACTGGTTTTGAAGTGTCCGACGACGGTCTTGTTTATACCTTTACCCTTCGCGACACTGCCAAGTGGTCCAACGGCGACCCCGTCACCGCAGGTGATTTTGTCTACGGCATTCGCCGCGCCGCAAACCCGGAAACCGCCTCTGAATATGCGTGGTTCCTCGAAGTTGCCGGCATCCTCAACGCCTCCGCCGTCACCGCTGGCGAAATGCCGCTGGAAGAGCTGGGTGTCCGGGCCATCGACGACCTGACGCTAGAAATCACCATCGACGCGCCGCGTCCGTACTTCCCGCAAACCTCGACTTTCCCCACCCTGTTCCCCGCCCACCAGGCCACGATCGAGGCCTTTGGCGACAACTGGACGGACCCGGAGAACATCGTGTCGAACGGGGCCTACACCCTGTCCGAGTACACGCCGCAGGAAAAGCTCGTCCGCGTGCGTAACCCGATGTACTGGAACAACGACGCCACCATCATCGAGGAAGTCACCGCGCTCATCATCAATGATGAGAACGCCGCCCTGACCCGTTATCTGGCAGGCGAGCTGAACATGACCGACATCCCCGCCGGTCAGTATCCGCGCCTGAAAGAAGAGTATCCCGATCAGGCGATCAGCTTCCCGAACTCTTGCTCTTATTACTACATGTTCAACATGTCCGACAGCGGCCCCGAGGCTCTGGCAGACGCGCGTGTGCGTCAGGCGCTAAGCCTGGCGGTCGATCGTGACATCATCGTCGAAAACGTTCTGGCCGGAGGCCAGCGTGCCGCCTACACCTTTACCCACTGGGCGATCCCAGGCTGGGAAGTGCCGGACATCCCGATGGCAACCATGACCCAGGCCGAGCGCAACGCAATGGCCGTCGAACTGCTGGCCGAAGCGGGTTATGGCACCGACAACCCACTGACGCTTGAGATTGTCTACAACACATCTGACAGCCATGCGGCTATCGCCGTTGCCGTCAGCCAGATGTGGAAGCAGACGCTGGGCGTCGAGGCCACTTTGGCCAACCAGGAATGGGCAACCTTCCTCGACACCCGTGGTGAGCAGAATTACGAAGTAGCTCGGGGCGGCTGGTGTGCAGACTATGCAGAACCCTCCACCTACCTCGACCTTTTCACCACCACCTCGTCTTACAACGACGGCAAATACTCCAACGCCGAAGTTGACGCGCTGATGCAAGAGGCCAAACTGGCTTCTGATCCTCTACCGCTGTACCAGCGGGTCGAAGAGATCGCCGCCGCCGATGCTGCGATCATCCCGGTCTACCACTATGCCAGCGTTCGCATGATGAGTGAGAACCTGGAAAACTGGCCAACCGAAAACCTGTTGCAGAACTGGTATTCGCGCGACCTCTACATCTCGGCCTCCGAGTAACCCTGGTCAAATCTGAACGAAACGCCGCGCCCCTCTAGGGGGCGCGGCACATCGTCGTATTCTAGCGGCCGGAGCCCCACATGTTCAGTTATATCATCCGCAGGCTCGTCGTCGCTGTGCCGACGTTGCTGATCCTGATCATCATTTCCTTCGTTCTCATGTTCGCGGCCCCCGGAGGGCCCTTCACCAGCGAGCGGGCCTTGCCCGAAGCAGTGATGAACAACGTGATGGAGCGCTACGGGCTGGATCAGCCATATTGGAAGCAGATGTTCGACTATGTGACGAACATCGTGCTGCATTTCGATTTCGGCCCTTCGTTCCAGTATCGCGACCGCACGGTCAACGACGTGATCGCGCAGGGCTTTCCGGTGACGCTGACCTATGGCTTCTGGTCCTTTGTTGTGGCCATCGTAGTCGGCGTCAGCCTTGGAGTGGCGGCAGCCATCCGGCATAACACCTGGCTTGATTATCTGGCTGTCGGCATCTCGATCGGGGCGCAGGTGCTGCCCAACTTCGTGATGGCGCCGATCCTCTTGCTGGTCTTTACCCTTTGGTTGGGCTGGCTTCCGGGAGGGGGCTGGAACGGCGGGCAATGGAACTACGTCATCATGCCGGTCATCGCCCTGTCGACCTCCTACATGGCCTCTATCGCCCGGATCACCCGGTCCTCCATGCTCGAGGTACTCAATTCCGGCTTCATCCGGACGGCACGTGCCAAAGGGCTGCCAACCAGCCGGATCATCATCCGCCACGCGCTGAAGCCCGCCATGCTGCCGGTGCTGAGCTACCTTGGGCCAGCCTTTGTGGCGATGATCACCGGGTCGGTGGTCGTAGACGTCTATTTCTCAACCGGCGGGATCGGGCAGTTCTTCGTGAACTCTGCCTTCAACCGCGATTATTCTGTGATCATGGGGATCACCATTCTGGTGGGGGCACTCACCATCCTGTTCAACCTTCTGGTCGACATCGCCTACGCGTGGATCGACCCGAAGATCCGCTACTAGGAGGGGCCAGAGATGTTTCCCGAAAAAGCTGTGGCGGACGGGCTGGCAGATGCCGCCCACCTCGCCGAGGTTCAAGGGCGGTCCTTGTGGAAAGACGCCCGCATCCGCTTCTTCCGCAACCAGGCGGCGGTGGCGTCGCTTATCGTGCTGATCGCCATTGGCATCTTTGCCGTCTTTGGTGGGCTGGTCGCCCAATACGAGCGGGACTTTATCGACTTTTCGCTGATGGGGGCCAACCAGACCCAAGGGGCGCCGTCCTTTGCAACGGGGCATTACTTTGGCACCGACAGTTCCGGGCGGGACCTGTTTGCCCGGACCGTGCAGGGCACCCGGATCTCGCTTCTGGTGGGCCTTGTCGGGGCCGGTGTGGCGGTCGTGGTCGGGACGCTATACGGCGCGATCGCGGGCTACTTCGGCGGGCGGGTCGACGGCTTCATGATGCGGACGGTCGATATTCTGATGTCGATCCCCTTCATGTTCGTCCTGATCCTGATGCTGGTCATCTTCGGCCGGTCGATCCTGATGCTTTTTATCGGGATCGGGCTGATCTCATGGCTTGATATGGCGCGGATCGCGCGGGGGCAGACCCTGACAATCAAGAACAAGGAATTCGTCGAGGCGGCGGTGGCCATCGGGGTGTCGCCCATGATGATCATCCTGCGCCATATTGTGCCGAACCTTTTGGGCATTGTGATCGTTTACGCGACCCTTCTGATCCCCGGCATGATCATCATCGAAAGCTTCATCTCCTTCATTGGCCTTGGCGTGAGCGAGCCGAACACCTCGCTGGGCGCGCTGATTTCGGCAGGGGCGGGGCAAATGCAATACGGGGTCATCTGGCAGCTGCTGTTCCCGCTGTTCTTCTTCATCATCACACTTTTCGCCTTCTTCTTTGTCGGCGACGGATTGCGTGACGCGCTCGATCCGAAGGATCGCTGACATGGCCCTGCTCGAAATTGAAAACCTGACCGTGACCTTCCAGACCGGGGATGGCCCGGTGAACGCGGTCAACGGCGTCTCGCTTGGTATCGACACCCAAGAGACTTTGGCCATCGTCGGTGAGAGCGGTTCGGGCAAGTCGCAGACCGCCTTTGCCGCCATGGGCCTGCTGGCCCAGAACGGAGCGGCGACGGGCAAGGTCCGCTTTGACGGCAAGAACCTGCTGGAACTGCCACAGGCTGCCCTCAACAAGGTGCGAAGCCAGGAGATCGCGATGATCTTCCAGGACCCGATGACCTCGCTGAACCCGTATATGCGGATCTCGGACCAGATGGCCGAGGTGCTGACCCTGCACAAAGGCATGTCCAAACGCGCGGCGGTGGCCGAGGCAGCCAAGATGCTGGACGCTGTGCGCATCCCCGATGCCAAGGCCCGCATCACCATGTATCCGCACGAATTCTCGGGCGGGATGCGGCAGCGGATCATGATCGCCATGGCGCTTCTGTGCCGCCCCCGCCTGCTGATTGCGGACGAACCCACGACGGCGCTGGATGTGACCGTGCAGGCCCAGATCATGCAGCTTTTGGGCGAGATCCGGCGCGAATTTGGCACTGCTATCATCCTGATCACCCATGACCTGGGGATCGTGGCCGACTTCTGCGACCGGACGCTTGTCATGTATGGCGGGCAAATCATGGAGGAGGGGGCGACGACAGATGTCTTTGCCAGCCCGTCGCACCCCTATACGCTCGGGCTTCTCAAGGCTGTGCCCCGCCTCGATCGGGACGACGATATCCTGCAGACAATCGCGGGCGAGCCGCCGGATATGTCTCGCCTGCCCAAGGGGTGCCCCTTTACCCCGCGTTGTACGTTCCGCCAGGACAGCTGCGCCGATATCCGGCCCGCCCTGACCGATTTCGACGGGACCCGCCGGCGGGCCTGTCATGTTCCCACACAGGAGGTTGCGTGATGTCCGACACGGCCAAAGAACCCATCCTGTCCGTCCAGGACCTCGCCGTCACCTTCGATGTACAGCCCGAAGGGGCTTGGCCCTGGACCAAACCGCTCAAGCTGCACGCCGTGGGCGGGGTGTCGTTTGACCTAAAGCCCGGCGAATGTCTTGGCGTGGTGGGCGAAAGCGGGTCGGGTAAGTCGACCCTGGCCCGGGCGATTGTTGGCACTGTGCCTAGTTCCGGCGGGCGGATCGTGTTCGAAGGCAAGGACCTTGCCGCGATGGATGTTCGCCAGCGGCGGGTGCACCGCAAAGACGTCCAGATGATCTTTCAGGACCCGCTGGCGGCGCTGAACCCCCGGATGCCTGTGGGCGACATCATCGCAGAGCCGCTGGTGACCCACTACCCAAACACGCCCCGCGCCGAGGTCAAGGCGCGTGTGGCAGAGCTGATGGACCGGGTCGGCCTGTTGCCCAACCTGATCAACCGCTACCCGCATGAGTTTTCGGGCGGACAATGCCAGCGCATCGGGATCGCACGGGCCCTGATCCTGAGGCCCAAGCTCCTGATTTGCGATGAGCCGGTGTCGGCACTGGACGTGTCGGTGCAGGCGCAGGTGGTCAACCTGCTGGCCGAACTGCGCCGCGACATGGGCCTGTCGATGATCTTTATCGCGCACGACCTGTCAGTGGTGAAGCATATCTCGGACCGGATCGTGGTCATGTATCTGGGGCGGTTCATGGAAAGTGCCGGCGCCCGCAAACTCTGCACCCGGCCCGAGCACCCTTATACGCAGGCGCTGATCTCCTCCGTGCCGATCCCTGATCCGGTGAAAGAGCGTGCGCGCAAAAGGCCGGTGCTGGAAGGGGAACTGCCTTCGCCGCTGCGGCCACCATCAGGCTGCGTATTCCGAACCCGCTGCCCCAAGGCGCAGGAAAGCTGCGTGCGGAACCTTCCGGCCATCTCGGATCTGGGCGACGGGCACCTCGTTGCCTGCCCGTTCCATGCCCCTGCCGAGGTCCTGGCCCCGGCCTGAGCGTAAGGTGGGTCCGGACCCACCTTACCTTTAGTAGTCGCGTTCGAAAAAGACGCCGAGGCTGGTGGACCCATCCGAATTGGCGCTGCCTGTCACGGTAACGTCCTCTGTCAGGTCCAGGTTCAAATCGATTGTCGTCTGGTTGGTGCCGACAGTCACTTCCGAATAAATTTGATCTGTCAGGTACTTGCCCGCCTGCACAGCGGCATTGCCTTCGGTATCCGTGGTCAGATCCAGGTTGTCGAGGCCAAGGTCCTGTCGGAAACTATTGATCAGCCCGCCGCCCCCACGACCGGCCAGAGTGCTGACGGCAGCGGCAAGCTGGACAGCCTGAAGGGGTGAAATCTGCGACAGGTCACGGCCAAAGATCAGCCGGGCCAGGACCTCGTCCTGAGGATAGGACGGCTCGGATTCGAAACGGACGACAGGCTCGGACGCCGGGCCTTCGATAATGATCTTGACGACAGTCCCGTCCGAAATATTCGTTGTGGCAACAAGTCTGAGGAACGGCACAAAGTCGCCTTGAAGGGTGACACTGCCTTCGTCGAGGGCGAACCGCTGCTGCAGTATGTCGAGCCGTCCCCGGATCAGGTTGAATTGTCCGGCAGGAATGACCTGGCCTGTCGTTCCACCGATCCGAAGGCTACCGCCAAGCTCTGCGTCCAGGCCTCGGCCCCGGATAAAGATCCGGGTGGGTGCGTTGATGGTGATGTCGAGGGGGTAGGCGCGGGCGCCACCGTCCCCATCCCCTTGGGCCGCATCCCCACCCGATAGCGACAGTCCGGCATTGGAAAGGGTTTGTCGAACCCCGGCCGAGGGGGTGATGTGGCGGACAGAGGGCAAGTCTCCGAGGGTGCCGATATCAGAGGACGGGACCTGCACCTCCGTCGTGCCCAGAGACACCGTGCCCGAGATGACCGCCCCTCCGGTCAGGGGTCCGTTGACCCTCAGGTCGGCGTCGGCGGTTGTCTCGTAAAGGTTGGGATCGCGCTGGACGAGGTTGCGCAGGGTAATGGCAAGGTCCGAATTGAACCCGCCCGACAGGGCGATCGGGCCGCTGACGTCCAGCCGCCCGCCACCAGAGGCATCGGCACCAAGTTGCAGGTCAAGTCTTGCACCGGCGAGCCGGATCGTCGCCTCGATATTTTCCAGCGCCCGGCCAAGCGAGGGGTCGGCAAGTTGCCCGTCATTCGTCGTGATCGTTCCGGCAAGTGCGGCTAGCCCGGGTCGACCCTGTGCGGTCAGGTCGAAATTGGCAGTGCCCCTGATCCTACGTGGGTCGAGGACCGCATTGGCAAGGCCCAAGGGGGCGACGCCGGTCGCGCGCAGGTCCAGGGTGCCATCCTCGATGACCGAGCCGGTCACGCGCGAGGCGATCCCGCCGGGCCCAGTGGCATTTGTCCGGACCAGCCAGAACCCACCGGTTTTCCGGGTGGCCGTCCCTTCGACGTTGACGGGACCCCTAAAGTCGGGGGCAAAAATACCAATGTCGGTCAGGCTTGCGTTGAACCGGCCCGACCCTGCACCGCCCCGCCCGTCCAGCGATCCGGCGATGACGAGGTTGGGGTACGAGATGCTCGCCCCCGTCAAGGTCACCCCGCCTTCGTCACCTCGCGTGACATCGGCTGTAATCCGCCCCGTGCCCCGAAGAAGGTCTGCGACAGGGGCGCTGCCCACATCGATGTTGCGGGTCTCAGCCTCGATGCTCAGGTCAAAACGGGCGGCATTGGGCAGAGTGGTGCCCTCGATATCAAGACTGACGCCCCCGCCCAGCTCGACCCCGCCAACACCGGAATAAGCGGCCAGATCGGCGATTTCGACGGAAAGGTCGGTTGCCACCAGCCCGCCATCAGCTTCGCTGCCCGCAAGCAAAGCGATATCGACGACCGCGCCGCCGGGGCCATTGGCCGTCAACTCCAGCCTCTGGGCGCCATTGTCCTGCCGGTTCACCTGACCTTGGGCTGCGATCGTCCCGGGCAAGGACAAGTCGCCCGCCCCCAGGTCGCGTCCCGACAGATCAAAAGACAGGTCGAGCGCGGACAGGTCCAGACGTCCGTCGCCCTCAAGTTCGGCACTCAGGGTGCCGCTCAGGTCACGACCCGCCAGCCCGGAATAGGGTGCAAGCGACGCCACCCGGGCAGAAAGCCTTCCAAGGAGGTCTGCATCCGGGGTCAGGTCCGACAGTGTGGTCAACAGGTCAATGGCGGCCCCGCCGGGGCCGGTCGCAGCAAGGGACAGGGCGACGCCTGCCGCGTCGCGTTGGGCGTCGCCCCGGACTGTCAGCGCGCCGTTCAGCGGAATGCCTTCTGCGACGATGCCGGTTCCTGCGATGTCATAGGTCATATCAAACCCAGAAAGGTCCATTCGGCCGGCGCCGCCCAGTCGGGCGCTGATGCGCCCGGCCAGATCACGCCCGGCCAGACCCGAAAAGGCCGATAGCGTCCCGATATTGGCTTCGACGGTTCCGGCAATTACGCTGCCATCCTCGGGCGAAGTCAGGGTCGCGTCGATACCAAGCTGGGTTGCGCCCGGTCCGATGCCATTGACGGACAGCGTTGTCATCGCCTCGGCATCAAGGGCCGCGTTGCCGCTGATCTGGACAGGCCCGGACAGTCGCGGCTCAACCAGCCCTGCGTCGGTCAGGGCCAGGGCAAAGTCGGCGACACCCGTTCCGTCCGTGATATCTGCGGTTGCCGAAAGACCAAGCGCCGGTGTAGCGAGTCTGAACCCTTCGATCTTCAGGGAACCGGGGGTCGTGCGTTGAAACTGGCCCGACAGGGTGCCGGCGCCAGCCAGAACCGGGTCAAGCTGGGCGACGCCAATGGCCAAGTCATTGCTTTCACCAGTCACAGTCAGATCAAACTGGCTTAGGTCAGGCTGGACAGTACCCGCGATCCTGGCGGTAAGGCTCCCTGCCAGATCACGTCCCGCCAGGGCGGAAAACGGACCAAGGTCGCCGATGTCGGCCCGCACATCTGCCGTAGCGACGCCGCCCGCATCTTCGGGGGCCAGGATCGCGTCGATCTGTACGCTGGTTTGAGGCAGGCTGGCGCTCGCCGTGATCACCGTCTGTCCGACCGCATCCCGGCGGGCGATGCCCTGCACCCGGCCCGGCCCGTCCAGTCCGGGCAGAGCGAGGGAAAGCTCCCTTACAGTCAGGTCAAACAGCGCGTCACTGGCGGTGCTCGTGATCTCGGCCTCGCCGGTGATCGCGATTCCGGGGGTGGTGATGTTCAATTGGGACAGCCGGGTGCCGGTTGTATCGCGATCGGCAGTAACGGCAATCTCACCGGTGCCGATCAACAGGGGGTCCAGTTGGGCAAGGCCAAGAGCAAGGTCTGTCGTCCCGCCCGTCAGGTCGATCTCGAAACTGCCGTCCAGCGGCGCGACACTCGACACGATCTGCAGGCTTGCCGCACCACCCAGGCCCTCGAGTCCGCTCAGACCGCCAAATCGCCCAAGATCGGTGGCATCAAGTGCGATGGTGCTGGCGATCACGAGGCCTTCGCCCGGTCCGGAGATGGTGCCCTCAGCGACAACGCCGAGGCCGGGTCCTTCGACCGTCAGGGTGGTGATCCGGAACGGGCCGTCACCGTCGCGGGCCAGGGCAAGGTCGCCAGTGATATTGGCACCAAGGGCGGTCGCAAGATCAGGATTGGTCAGGCTCAGGTCGCGGGCGGCATAGGTCAGTGCCGCATCAAAGCGCCCCGGGTTGTCTCCGACACGTGGCATAATCACGCCGCCGCCATCCAGGGTCAGTTGGGGAATGGTCACGCCGGGCCGGGCAAAGCCATCGATACCAAACTGGGCCGTCCACCGATCACCTGCTGCCGCGTCGAAGCCAACGACAAGATCGGCACTGTTGACGAATGTCCTTGGCCCGGACAGGGGCAGTAAGACGGGAGAGCCGTCGTCGGCAGCGACCCGGCCGGTAAGGGCAACCCGCCGTGGCCAGCCGTCCGCGGTCAGCTCTGCGGTGCCGGACAGGGATAGGGACTGCGTGGCCACCTGCAATTCGCGCAGGTTGGTCGAGCCGTCATCGGGCCGTTCGATCTGGACGCCCAATCGGGCATTGTTCCCGAAGAAGGCGGCATAATCCGGGGGCAGCAACGCGCCAACATCGCCTTCGACGCCAAGCCGGATATCGAGCCTGTTGCCTGCCGCGTCGTCTGTCACCTGAACAAAACCGAACTGTCCGGTGATCCGCTCAATTCCGTTGGTTGCAAGGGTAAGGTCGGCACTGAAATCCTCGAGGGCGCCATCGCCTTGCAGTGTCAGATCGACCGAAGGCTGGCCCGAAAGATCCAGCGCCCTGACGACAAGGCCACCCGGTTCTTCCTGCAAGCTGACAGCAAGTGCAAGTTGCCGCGAGGCGTTGTCGTAGCTACCGGCGATATCAAAGCGGCCCTGGCCATCCAGCCGTTCGGCGACAATGTTTGCCGTTCCGGTCCCGCCATCCAAGGACACCGACCCGTCAAGGCTAAGCGAGGTCTCTTCGCCCAGTAGGGGCGCGCCCAGAATGATCTCGTCTGCTCTGAGCCGGTCGATCTTGATCGCAACCGGAAGTTCGGGAAGCGAAAAGGGCGAGGCTTCGGGGTTTGGAGGGGAGGGTTCCGCCAGTGGTTGGCGGAAAAATGTAATGGTGTCGGCCGACATCTCCACCACGTCGATCCGGCCGCGCAGCAAGGCGCCGCGATTCCATTCGAAGGCGAGGCCCCGCGCTTCCAGCCAGATCCCTTCGGCGTCTGCGATACTGAGAACTTCGACCGTCGCCCGAGAAGACAAGGCCCCGGCAAAGCCGTCGATGACAACAGTGCGGCTGACATTGGACAGGTTGTCCTCGATCAGCCCAACGAGAAAGCCACGATCCCGCTCTTGCTGGGCTGCGTCCTGTGCACCAGCCAAAGCGGGCAGGATCATGCCAAAGAGGCACAGACAAAGGAGGCGAAGCACTCTCAAAACGCTTGTCCAATGCCGATATAAAGCTCGATCCGCTCCCCCACGCTGTCGCCTGTGACCGGCGTGGCCACGTCAAGGCGGATGGGGCCGATGCCGGTGTTGTAGCGCAATCCGATCCCGGCCCCGGCCTGGAAGGTATCGGTGCCGGACGGCAAAACGCCGTCCCCCACGAGGCCGAAGTCATAGAAGCCGACCGCCCCGATCGTGTCGGTGATACCGAAACGCGCCTCGAGCTGAGCACCGACAAAACTGGTTCCGCCGGTCCGGACCTCAGTCAAACCTCTGCCAAAGTCAGCGCGGCTTGTCACGGCAAGGGATTGGTAGGGCTGGCCACGAACCGTACCGCCGCCGCCGGCATAGAAAAGGTAGTCCGCCGGCGCTTCGAGCGGGTCTGCCCCCAGGATCGAACCGAACTGGGCGCGACCGGCCAGAACCAGCCTGTCGTTCTCGCCCAAACCGCGATAGGCCCGACCGTCGGCATAGGCCCTCACCCCGTTGGCCGCCCCCGTGACGCCAAGGAACGGTGTCACCTCAAGATCCAGATAAAATCCATCCGTTGGGTTCAGCGGGTCGTTCCGCCGTTCCAGTGTACCCTGGAGGGGCAGGGTCAACAGAATGTAGGACCTTGTCCGCCCTTCGCTTTCTTCCACCGCCGTCCTCAGACCAAGTGAGGCGTTATAGGTCAGGTCATCGCGGACATATTGGGTGATGCCGACTTCGAAATCGGCGGAATCCAACAGGTAGCTTTCCTCGTCCTGTCGGGCGATCTCGGCCGTGGCGACAAGATCGATGTCGCGCCGGAACGTCGAGGGACGGTTGAATGACAGGCTAAGCGACGCATCGATGCCGCTGCCGCCAAATCCATCGTTGGCGGTGTTGATATCCGAAACCTCGGCCTCGATCCGGAACCGCTCGGCTCCGCCCAGCAGGTTCCGGTGCAGCCAGAACGCCGAAACCGTCAGACCCTGATCCGTCGCCAATTCGGCCCCGGCTCCGATCCGACGGGGGGTCATCTCGACGACCTGCAAGGTAAAGGGCAAAGTATCGCCCGGTCCGATCGTGTCGGATTCGATGAAGGTGGCCGAGCTGAAGGTACCGGTCCGGCGCAAACGGGCCGCGGCGCGATCCAGTTCTTTCGGATCATAGACGCCCTGCCGGGGCAGGCCTGCAATCTGGCGGACGCGTTCGGTCCTGACCGCCTCGTTGCCCTCGATCGACAAGGACCCCCAACTTAGCCTTGGACCGGGATTGACGGTGACGTTGACATCCAGCCGTTGGTCCGGATGGACTGCGGTGATCTGTTGTCCGGCAGGCGCGGCCTTGGCGTAGCCGTCGGCCTGCCAGGCGGCGACAGCGGCCCGCAAGGCGGATTGGATCGCGCCAGAGCGGGCAACCTCACCCGTTGCAAAGCTTTCGGGCAGGATCGTGTCTGGCAGGATCGGGGCCACTTGCGCTTCGCCAAAAACAAAGGCGGGGCCGGGGTCAACGGTTATTGTCACCGCTGAGACAGTGGACGGCGCGTCCAGCGGGGCAATATTGGCCGCCTCGCGCCCATCGATCCTGATCGAAATGGTGCCGCCGTAATACCCTTCCGAGTAAAGCCCGGTCAGCAGGCGCCGGTAATCGGCGCGGGCGGCTGCAACATAGCTTTGCGCCCCTGCAGGCGTATCGGTTCCAAGGGTCGCGGTCAAAGACGCGCGTTCCAGCACGCCGCGCAGATCCTCTTGCCCGTCCGGCAGCACAATGGTGACGGTCTGCGCCATTGCGCCCGTCGCCATCAGGAAAAAGACACCGGCGGCCCATGTTCCGCTAATCTGGTTGCCTTTCCGTGGCAAAATCGCCCCCTCAGACATGTCGCTCGACACCAATGGTCGGCGACGATTCCCACGATACCCAAGCAGGCACAGAAGGAAAACGCGATAAATTGCTCTTATCGCGTTTGTTTGAAGTTTCGGCGGCTTTCCCCGCACTACCTATCACTGTGGTCTTTTTTGAGAGCTGATCAGTCGGCAGCGCATCTTGACCCTTTTCCTGCGCCCCAAGCCCTGTCAGAGTTGGGATATGTTCGATACGCCTTCCCCCTCGCAGGTTCCGCTGCGGCCACCGTCCGAGGTGATGCGCCTGCGCAGGATGGGGGCCGCCTTTCCCACACGGCTGTCGTTCTTGCCGACATTGCTCAGGCGGTTGAGCAAGGAAGGCGTCACAGTCCACCGCCCGGTCTGGGAGATTGACGCGGAAGGGTTCGGACATGCTGTCTACAGCCTGACCCTTGGCGGGCTCGACTATTCCCTCGTCGCCGTCTCAACCGATCTGCCCGAGGACATGCGAACTGACCGGGTGATCGCGACCGCATGGGACACCTCGTATGTTCTCTACGATGGCATTCCTGATGCTGGGGAGGTTGCCCGGATCGTCGCGTTGGCCCCATTACAAGAGGCTGCCCGCTTTACGCCGCGCGATCTCGTGCTGAGCCGGGCGAACAAATCCGTCCGACTGTGGGATCACGTCACACGGTCCCTACAAGCTGGCCAGCAACCAGACCGCAAAGCCGTGTGCGACACCGGCTACCTGATGCGGACCACCGCTGTTTACGGCAATGGCAAGTTCGGGATCGCGGATCGAGCCCGCATCGCCGACCGTCCCGGGCTGTCCGGCCCCTTTATGGCCGAGATGCTGACGGTCTGGCTGATCCGGGGCTTCACCCACGATCTGGCAGAGCATGTTGGGGGCGCCGAACTTGACCGCGGCCTCAAGCGGCATCTGGGCATCGGGAATGCGACCGGGTTGGGCATGGCGCCTTTCCTTGTGGCCCATCCCCTGTTGCTGGACGCCTGGATGCAGGTCCGCGAAACGGCCCTTGCCCGGGTCCGGGCGATCGAGTCGCTGATGCCCGAGCAACAGGACCGCCTGATCGCGCTGGGCGCACGTGCGGGGCGTCATCTTGCGGATTGGCAGGTGCCCGATGCCATCGCCGCCGACCGTATCGCCCTGATCCGGGCCGAATGGCCGGATGTTTGCGCGGCTCTGGCCCGCTTGTCTGGCCCCAGGCCGCTGAATGGGCTGATGAAACAGGCCGATATCTGGTCGACCGATACGCAAGAGCTGCTTGCCGCCCTTGTGATCGAGCCCTTTGGCGATCTGGTTGATGGGCTGACCGATTGCATGGCTACCCCCTTTGTCCCCCAGCTCGATCCCGCAATGTCCTGCGCTGATCTGGCGGGGCTTGTCGAACGCGACTGGGACTGGGCCGTCAATGTCGACTTTGACCGGCCTGAAGACTGCGCCCGGTTCTGGTATGTGTCCGAGGAAAAGCAGGAACCCCGCCTTGGTGACCGGCATGCAGAGCCGGGGGCCGATCTGGAAAGCCCCCTCGACATCGCCCGACAGGTCCAGTCTCTGGCCCATGATTTGGCCCATTATTTGGCCCAAGACCTTGGTGGGCCAAACGGACCTGTTGCGGCCTTTCTGGCCAAACACCCCCGGCATCGCGCGGCAGCACGCCGGGTGCAGACACTTGCACGGCATCCGTATGCCGAAATTCGGGACAACCTGATCGGCGAAGCCTGCCTGCCGATAGATATGCTGCGCTGCAAACTGGCGTTCTTTGGGGCAGCCCGGTTTGACCCCAAGTCGGACCGGTGGACCCGGATCACACTGGCGCAGGGCGCGCCCTTGGCGGACGAGTTGGACGCAGACCCGGACTGGTGGCTTCCCACCCTGGGCCCATGATCCGGTCCCGCAACGAGATTGGCGGAATGGTTCACAAGGCGGCCCGAGGCGCGGGCTGGCCCCTTGGTCTGGCCGAAGATGTCGCGGCGGCGATGGATTTTTGCGCCGACCCGGTTCCGGCCCTTCGAGCGATTGCCGGGCACCTTGCGCAGGGGCCGGCCGAAGTGCTTGGAACAATCACCACCCTCGATGCCTTGCAAGCGGGATTGATCGGGCAGGCCGACCTGCCGAATGACCCGATCCTTCAGGCCCTTGCCCAAATGCGGAGCCACAGTGCTGCCGCTGTGACGCTGGATCACCCGCACCAGATGCTAAGACTGCACAGCCCGCCTGCGGCCGAACCGGCCAAACCTGCGACAGGTGCGGTCGAGGTGGACGACGACCTATGGTCGATGCTTGCCAGTTTCGCGGCCAAGACGTTTGTCCCCGCGACAGAGGCATCGCGGATCGCGGGGGCGGGTGCCGGGCTTAGCGATAATGACTAGGGCGTTTCGCTGAAGGGGTCTTGTGGGTAGCCTACACCCATCAGGTAAAGTCCCTCGGGCGGGCAAACCGGACCACAGGCGGCGCGGTCGCGCGCCTCTATCGCGTTGGTGACGTCCTGCGGTGACCAGGCCTTGCTTCCCACCCGCTCAAGCGTGCCGACAAAGGACCGGACCTGATTGTGCAGGAACGACCGGGCGCGAAAGTGGAACCGGAATTCGGGGCCCGACGTCCCCTCCACTTGCTCGACCCGCGCCTCGTCCAGCGTCTTGACCGGCGATTTGGCCTGGCACATCGTCGAGCGAAAGGTGGTAAAGTCATGCTGCCCGACCAGGCGTTCGGCCCCCGCCTGCATGGCGGAAAGGTCTAGCGGCTGGCGGACATGCCAGGCCAGACCGGCATCATGGACCAGTGGCGCACGGCGGCTGATCAGCCGGAACATGTAGCGCCGCTCTGTCGCGGAAAAGCGGGCGTGCCAGTCGTCGCTGACCCTTGCGCAGGCGGTGATGGCGACCGGCTGAGGCTTAAGGTGGTAGTTCAGCGCCTCTGACAGGCGAAAGGGGTCCCAATCGCGGGTCATGTCGCAATGGGCGACCTGCCCTCTTGCATGGACCCCGGCGTCGGTGCGCCCGGCAGCGGCGATGTTGTGCACGCCCGGCTGGAGGCGGACCAAGGCAGCCTCGATCGCGCCCTGAACCGATGGATGGTCGGTCTGGCGTTGCCACCCCGAAAAAGGGGCGCCGTGATATTCGATTTTCAAAGCGTAACGCGGCATGATCCGGCGGCCCTAATCACAGGAGGGCGCAAAATCAATCCCTACACATCGGGGCAATGCCCGCCTATCTTCCGAACCAACAGAACCAGAAAGGGTCAGGTTTGGTCATCTCTGCCATCGCCGACAGTCTGACCCGGGGGGTCGAAAGCGTGACTGACACGCTGACTGCCCCGTTTTCGGACCCCGTGATCCGGCTGGGTGTGACTGGCCTGAGCCGGGCGGGCAAGACGGTGTTCATCACCGCCCTTGTCGCCAATCTGATGGACCGGGGCCGTATGCCGCAGCTGGTGGCCGCCGCCAACGGGGCGATCCGCACCGCCTTTCTACAACCCCAGCCCGACGATACCGTGGCCCGGTTCGCCTATGAGGCGCACCTGGCCCGTCTGACGTCGGCCGAGCCGTGCTGGCCCGAAGGCACCCGGCGGGTCAGCGAATTGCGCCTGTCGCTCAGGGTGCAGCCGACCGGGCTGCTTGGCTCTGTTTCGGGGCCGCGCACCATTCATCTGGACATCGTGGACTACCCCGGAGAGTGGCTTCTGGACCTTGGGCTGATGGACAAGAGCTATGCCCAATGGTCGCAAGAGGCCTTGTCCCGGCTGGAAACCCGGGAAGAGGCTGAAAGCTACCTGTCCCTTGTTGGCTCAACCGATGCCTCAGAGGACCTGTCCGAACCGGTCGCCACATCGCTTTCCGCCGCCTTCACCGCCTATCTCAAGGCGGCGCAGGGGGCGGGATATTCCGACCTCACGCCCGGACGCTTTCTGCTGCCCGGCGATCTGGAAGGATCGCCGGTGCTGACCTTCGCCCCGCTGCCCAAGCCGGACAAGGTCGGCCGCAAGTCGCTTTGGCGGGAATGCGAGCGGCGGTTTGACAGCTACAAGCGCAACGTTGTCCAGCCGTTCTTCCGCGACCACTTTGCCAAGATCGACCGGCAGGTGGTGCTGGTCGACGTGCTGGGGGCTATCCACGCCGGTCCTCGGGCGGTTGAGGATTTGCGGCAGACGATGACGGATATTCTGGCGGCCTTCCGGCCCGGTCGGAACGCCTGGCTGTCCCGGTTGCTGGGCGGGCGTCGCGTCGACCGGATCCTCTTTGCCGCCACCAAGGCAGACCACCTGCATCATTCCCAGCATCCCGCCCTTACCGGCATCACCGAGGCGCTCTTGCGCGAGGCCAGGGACCGGGCGGATTTCGCGGGGGCAAAGACCGCCGCCATGTCGATAGCGGCGTTGCGGACAACGGTGGAAGAGACGATCGACCATGCCGGTGGCCCCCTTGATGTGGTGCGCGGACGGCTTTTGGCGACGGGCAAGCAGGCTGCGTTCTATCCCGGCGCCTTGCCCAGCGATCCGTCGCACCTTTTGTCGCCTGCCCGCGAAGGCGCCAAGGCCTGGCTGGATGCCGATTACGAAGTGATGAATTTCGCCCCGGCCCGGTTGACCCTGAAATCCGGCGACGGGCCGCCCCATATCCGACTGGACAAGGCCGCCCAATTCCTGATCGGGGACCGCCTGTGACCGGGCCGAATGCTGCTGCCCGGGTCCGCGCCGTCCAAAGCGGCCCCATGGGCGGGCACGAGTGGAGAGCATACCGATGACCGACGCCCCCAAGGCCCGCGGCCCCATCCTGATCGAACTGGATAGCCAGGAACCTGCGGCAGAGCCTTCCGCCGCCCCGCCCGTTCCCGACCTTGGCCCGCAAGAGCGGCGGGCAGCCATGCAGCAGGTCGCCGCCCTTGCCGCGCGCCGCCCGTCGCGGCTGGCCAAATGGTTCTGGTCCTTGCTTGTCGCCATCCTGGGCTTTGTCGTGTCGTTGGCAACCTGGAACTATGTGACCGGCCTGATCCAGAGTGTTCCGATCCTTGGCATGATCGCGACCGTTCTGGTTGGCGCGTTCTGTATCGTCCTGCTGATCATTGCCATCAAGGAGCTGGCGGCCTTCAATCGGCTGGCGCGTATGGACGGGGTCCACAAGGCCGCGCAGGCCGCCGTTGCGTCAGGGCAGCTAAGCGACGCGCGGGCGGTGATCGACCGGATTGATACGCTTTACGCGGGCCGCGACGACACCGCATGGGGCCGGGCGCAGGTCAAGGAGCGCAAAGGCGAGGTGCTGGATGCCGATGCCCTCTTGGGGCTGGCCGAAACCTTGATCCTCGACCCACTCGACCAACAGGCCATGCGCGAGGTCGAGGCGGCTGCGCGGCAGGTGGCCACGGTGACCGCAATAGTGCCCCTCGCGTTGGCGGATGTGTTTACGGCACTGACCTCCAACCTGCGGATGATCCGCCGGATTGCTGAAATCTATGGTGGACGTTCGGGCACCTTCGGTAGCTGGCGGCTGACCCGCACGGTGCTGAGCCATCTGGTCGCCACCGGAGCCGTCGCGGTGGGCGATGACCTTATCGGGTCCGTCGCGGGCGGGGGCGTGCTGGCCAAGGTGTCACGTCGATTTGGCGAAGGGGTGATAAACGGCGCCTTGACCGCGCGGGTTGGGGTTGCGGCGATGGAGGTGTGTCGTCCCATGCCCTTCACCGCCCAGCCCCGTCCTTCGGTCACGGCTTTGGTGCGCCGGTCGCTGACCGGATTGTTTGGTAGTGTAAAGGAGTAGTGCGATGGAAACGCTCGCCGTTGATCTTGCAACCATGGTGCGGACACCGCTGGCCGATAGTCACGTCGCGGCCATGCGGGACATTGGTGAGGTGGTGACACTCGCCACCGGTGACATCGTTCAGGCGATTGACGCGCCGATCGACAGTTTTCACTACGTCCTGTCCGGTGAGATCGAGGCGATAGACCCCCGCACTGGCGCCCGCTACGGCGAGGCGGCGCTTGGCCCGACCCAGTTCTTTGGCGAGATCAGCTTTTTGTCCGGCGGGATTGCGATGCTGGGCGCCCGCGCGGCCAAGCCGAGCGAGGTCCTTTGTGTCCCGCGCCAAAAGATGCTCGACCTGATGTCCCGCATCCCGGAGATGAGCGACATCATCATCACCGTCTGGGCGGCCCGTCGCAGGCGGATGCTTGAGGTCGGAGGGTCGACCCTCACCCTGATCGGCGCAGACGACAGCCGCGAGATAAAGGCCGTGGCAGCCTTTGCCGCCCGCAACCGCATCCCCACTCGCAACCTGACATTGGGAGAGGCGGACGCCGAGGCGCTCGCCAATCAATGCCAGATCGGCAAGGCAGAACCTGCGGTCATCTTTGGCAAATCCGAAGTGATCTACCCGCCGACACCCGCCGCGGTCGCGCAGCGACTGGGACTTGATATCGGGGCCGAACGGGACCTGACTTTTGACGTGCTGATCGTCGGCGGTGGCCCGGCCGGGGTGGCCGCCGGGGTCTATGCCGGAACCGAAGGCCTCAAGGCGCTGGTGGTCGAGGATCTGACCATCGGCGGGCAGGCCGGAACGTCCAGCCGGATCGAGAATTACATGGGCTTTCCCACCGGCATTTCGGGCGCCGACCTGTGCTGGCGCGGTGAGGTGCAGGCGATGAAGTTCGGCACCCGCTTTGCCGTTCCGCGCAGGGCGGCGGCCATTCGGCGGCAGGACGACGGGCTGTTCTGCGTAACGCTGGATGACGGGCACGAGGTTTGCGCCAAGGCAGTGGTCGTCGCCACCGGTGTTCAGTATCGCAGGATGGCAGTTGACGGGCTTGAGGAGTTTGAAGGCGCGGGCATCTACTATGCCGCAACGGATGTGGAGGCGCGTTATTGTGGCGGGTCGGAGGTTGTCGTGATCGGCGGCGGCAATTCCGCAGGGCAGGCCGCGATGTTCCTGTCGCGGACGGCCAAGCATGTGCACGTTCTCGTCCGGGGGCCATCGCTGGCCACGTCGATGTCGGACTATCTGCTGTCCCGGCTTGAGGCCTCTCCTGATATCACCATCCACTATAATGCCTCCATGACAGCGCTGCAGGGCGAAACGGTACTGGCGGGGATCACCGTGCAGGACAGCCAATCGGGCGCCACGTCACAAATCCCGACGCGGGCCGTGTTTGTCATGGTTGGGGCTGCCCCCAATACCGCCTGGCTTAGCAACATGGTCAAGCTTGATGACAAGGGCTTTGTCCTGACCGGGGCGGCAGCCGGGTCCGACCATGCCTATGCCACCTCGTATCCTGGGATATTTGCGGTCGGGGATGTCCGCTCCGGCTCTGTCAAACGGGTGGCAAGTGCGGTTGGCGAGGGGTCGGTGGTCATGTCGCGGTTCCGGGATTTCGTGCATTCAGCATAGGGAATTGCACAGCATCACATCTTTGCCGGTGCCCGGTCGAGGCTCGCCAATGGCGGGACAAGCCTGCCGCAGACAAGGGACGTCAGGACCGACGTCAGGGGCGGCACCTGCGACAGGGGAAACAAGATCCGGTTGCGCACCCATGGCAGCACCCGGCTGTCGGATTGATACTGTGGGGTAAAGGCGCGGCTGAAGGCCTGATAGGTCCAGACATGCCAGCGCCGCGCCTGGGCATATAGGGCAAGGGCGTCTTGCCCATCTGCCAGCCGCAGCGCTTCTGAAAGGGCCAGCGCATCCAGCAGGGCCATGTTGGCCCCTTGCCCCAATTGCGGGCTGGCCCGGTGAGCGGCATCCCCGATATGGACGAGGCCCTCGCTGTAGGGTCTGCCAAGGTTGCCATGGGTATAGCTGGCCATCGTCATGTCTTCGCTTGATCGGATCTGGGCGACAAAGGGGGCGATGGCGGGCCAAAGGGCGATGGCCTCCTCCCGCCATGCTCCGATCCCTCGCGCGACCCATGCCGCGTGATCGCCGGAGGGCAGCGACTAGAAGACAGCCGCCTTGGCCGTGGGCGATCCGGGCATGCGCCCGATGGGCAGCACCCCGATCATCCGGTTGGCCTGCCGGTAACACTGGCGCAGTTCGGTCGGGGGCAGGTCGGTGACGGGCCAGTCAACCGTGCCCCAGACCGCCCCATATCCTAGCGCCCGCCCCTTGAGCGGTGAGAGGGTGGACCCGGCACCCGCCGCATCGACGATCAGGTCAAAGGGGCCGGCGTCCCTTCCATCGGCAAGTGTCAGCACGCCGCCCGATGCGCCTAGAACCGGTGCGCTAGGCTCTACCCGGATGCCGCGCCGGGCGACCGCCTGCAACAACACGTCGAACAAGGAGCCCCGGTGAATGCCCAGCCCATGGCTGGGCCGTCCAGGCCGGGCATAGGACACATCCAGAACGGCCTGGCCAGTGTCCGCCTCGTGCCCCGACATACGGCTGATCTGTGCGCCAAGGGCCTCGGCCTCAACCGCCACGCCAATCCGGGCAAGGACCTCCTGGCCGACAGGCTGGATGACAAGGCCCGACCCAACCGGCATTGGGGCATCAAAGCGGTCAAACACGGTCACCCTATGGCCGCCGTCGGCCAGCAGGGCCGCAGCGGCAAGCCCGCCGATCCCGGCCCCTGCGATGGCGATGCAAATGGACTTTGTCATGTCCAAGTCATCGCAAAGGGCGCGGGACGGGGCAACGGGCCCTGATCAGGCCCAGACGGCTTCGGCGATCTGGACGGCATTCAGGGCGGCCCCTTTCAACAACTGATCCCCCGACAGGAACATGGCGATGGATCGGCCCGACGGATCGCCGCTGTCGGTCCTGATCCGGCCCACAAGGACGTCGTCTTGTCCTGTCGCCTCGACCGGCATGGGGAAATGGTTGCCCGCCCGGTCATCCACGAGCCTGAGGCCCGGAGCGCCGTCGAGGCAGGCGCGGACGGCGGCGGGCGTGACATGGTCGTCAAAGCGGACCGTGACGGCAATGGAATGGGCCCGCAGGACCGGGACCCGGATACAGGTGATCCCGATGGGCAGGCGGGGCAGGTCAAGAATGCGGCGGGTCTCGGCGATGACCTTGTCCTCTTCGCCGTTGTAACCTGTCTCGGGATTGACGTCGGCATTGTGGCTGAACAGGTTGAAGGCTGTCGGATGCGGCATAACGCTCGGAGTGAAGGCCTCGCCGGCAAGGGCGGCGGCGGTGGCCTCCTCCATCTCGGCCATGGCCGAGGCGCCAGCCCCAGAGATCGCCTGATAGGTCACCATCGACAGCCGCCGGATGGACCACCTTTGGTGCAGCGGCGCGAGGGCGACGCAGGCAATGGCGGCGACGCAGTTGGGGTTGGCGATGATCCCGGCATGTCGGCTCAGGGCAGGCCCATTGGCCTCTGGCACGACAAGCGGGATATCGGGGTCCATCCGAAACGCGGAAGAGTTGTCGATGACCAGCGCCCCGGCGTCCCGAGCGATGGGGGCATAGCGGCGCGAGATCGTGGCCCCGGCCGAGAAGAAGGCGATGTCGACCCCCTCAAAGCTCGCCTCCTCCAGCGATTCGACGACAACCATCGATCCCCGAAATGGCAGGCTTTTCCCCGCTGACCGGCGAGAAGCGAACAGGCGAAGGCGGGCGGTGGGTACCGTGCTGGCCTCAAGGCATTTGATCAGCTCGATCCCGACGGCGCCGGTCGCACCGACGATGGCGACAGTCGCGGGCCTGATGGCAACGGCACGGGTGGCAACAACGGGATGGGCAGCGGGGGAATGGGTCAGGGCGTTCATCAGTCACACTCTCTCTGGGTCAGGGCAGAGTGGACGGGGGTGTTAGTGTCAAAGGCCCCGTCCGTCTCCGGCGGGGCTGTCTTTGCGGTCAGGCTGTCGGGATGAACCCTGCCATGCCGAAAAGACCCCCCGCCGGAGCGGTGGTCTTGGTCGTCATGGTTTTAGTCATCATCTGAGCCATCGGCAGGGCGTCTAGCAGCGGCAACGCTGTCTGGCAATTCCCTATCTATGGCATTCCCACCACTTTACCCCGCCCGACCGCCGCCGTATAAGCCGCGCCATGATGTATCCTTTGGCGATCATTCAGCGAATTATGTCCCCGGCGGGCTGACGTCTCAGCGCCGCCGGACAGAGGTGTTTGAGCCATCGCACCAAAAACAGACCCTATGACATCCCTGCATTTCCGAAGGACGCCGACATGTGCGCCGATACGCCACTAACGCCCGACTACAAAGATACCCTCAACCTGCCCCGGACCGAGTTTCCAATGCGCGCAGGCCTGCCCCAGCGCGAGCCTGACTGGCTTGAGCGTTGGGCCAGGATCGGGATCTACGACCGCCTGCGCCAGAAGGCCGAAGGGCGGACCCCCTTTACCCTGCACGACGGCCCTCCCTATGCCAACGGCCACCTGCACATCGGCCATGCCCTGAACAAGATCCTCAAGGACATGGTCGTCCGGTCGCAGCAGATGATGGGCCGCGATGCCCGCTATATCCCGGGCTGGGACTGCCACGGCCTGCCGATCGAGTGGAAGATCGAAGAGCAGTACCGGGCCAAGGGGCAGGACAAGGACGACGTCGATGTCGTCGACTTCCGCCAGGAGTGCCGCAAGTTTGCCGAAGGCTGGGTGGATATCCAGCGCGAAGAGTTCAAGCGACTGGGTGTCACCGGTACCTGGGACCATCCCTATCTGACGATGGATTTCCACGCAGAGCGGGTGATCGCGGAAGAGTTCCAGAAGTTCTTGATGACCGGCACACTTTACCAGGGGTCCAAGCCCGTCATGTGGTCGCCGGTTGAACAAACCGCGCTGGCCGAGGCCGAGGTCGAGTATCACGACAAGGAAAGCTTTACGGTCTGGGTGAAGTTCAAGGTTGATGGAACAACGTCGACCGATGAGGCCCAAGGGCTCGACGGGGCATACGTCGTCATCTGGACCACGACGCCCTGGACCATGCCGTCGAACAAGGCGGTCGTTTATGGCAAGGACATCGCTTACGGGCTTTACGAGGTCACCGACCGGCCAGAGCAATGCTGGGCCGAGATCGGCGACCGCTACATCCTGTCAGACACGCAGGCCGCAAGCGTGATGAAGCGCGCGCGGCTGGACGAAACGATGTACCGGCGGGTGCGCGATGTCGATCCCGCGGTGATCACCGGCCTGTTGCATCCCCTGCATGGCGCTGAAGGCTCAAACGGAGAATGGGACGATATCCGTGATTTTCGGGCCGCCGATTTTGTCACCGACGATGAAGGCACCGGTTTTGTGCATTGCGCCCCGTCCCACGGGATGGAGGAGTTCGAGCTTTATCGCGATCTTGGCATGCTTGAGCAGGTCATCACCTACAACGTGATGGAAGACGGGCGTTTCCGCGACGACCTGCCGTTCTTTGGCGGCAAAGCGATCCTGCGTGACAAGCCGAACAAGAAAAACAAGGAAAATCCTTGGGAGGGTGACGCCAATGAGGCGGTCATCGCCAAGCTGATCGAGGTTGGCGGGTTGTTTGCGCGCGGCAAGATCAAGCACAGCTACCCCCATTCCTGGCGGTCCAAGGCCCCGGTCATCTTCCGCAACACACCCCAGTGGTTCGCCGCCATCGACCGCGAGGTCGGCGACGGGCAGGACACCTATGGCAAGACGATCCGGGAACGGGCGCTGACCTCGATCGACCAGCTGGTCACCTGGACCCCGCAGACCGGGCGAAACCGCCTGTATTCGATGATCCAGGCGCGGCCCGACTGGGTTCTGTCGCGGCAGCGGGCATGGGGCGTGCCGCTCACCTGCTTTACCAAGAAGGGCGCGCTGCCCACTGACCCAGACTTCCTGCTTCGCGATCCACGGGTGAATGCCCGGATCCTTGAGGCGTTTGAGGCTGAAGGGGCGGATGCCTGGTATAAAGACGGCGCGAAAACCCGCTTCCTTGCCAATGACCATTCGCCCGAAGACTACGATCAGGTGTTCGATATCCTTGACGTCTGGTTCGACAGCGGATCGACCCATGCCTTTGTCCTGCGCGACAGGGCGGACGGATCCGAAGATGGATTGGCGGACCTCTACCTTGAGGGCACCGATCAGCATCGGGGCTGGTTCCATTCGTCAATGCTGCAATCCTGCGGCACTCAGGGCCGGGCACCCTACCGCGGCGTGCTGACCCATGGGTTCACCCTCGACGAGAAGGGCATGAAGATGTCCAAGTCGCTGGGCAATACGATCGTGCCGCAGACAGTGGTCGACCAGTATGGCGCTGATATCCTGCGTCTTTGGGTGGCCCAGACCGACTATACCGCCGACCAGCGGATCGGGCCGGAGATCCTGAAGGGCACCGCCGACAGCTACCGTCGTTTGCGCAACACGATGCGGTTCATCCTGGGCTCCTTGGCGGATATCACCGAGGCGGACCACATCGAACCGGCCCAGATGCCCGAGCTTGAGCGTTGGGTGCTGCACCGCTTGTCCGAGCTGGATGAAACGGTGCGGCAAGGCTACGCTGCCTATGACTTCCAGGGGGTGTTCCAGTCGGTCTTTACCTTTGCCACGGTTGAGCTGTCGGCCTTCTACTTCGATATCCGCAAGGATGTTCTGTATTGCGACGGCGATACCGACCGGCGTAAAGCGGCGCGGACGGTTCTCGACATCCTGTTCCACCGGCTGACCACCTGGCTTGCGCCGGTGCTGGTGTTCACGATGGAAGAGGTCTGGCTTGAGCGTTTTCCGGGCGAGGACAGCTCGGTCCACTTGCAGGACATTCCCCAGACCCCCGACAGCTGGCGCGACGATGCGCTGGCTGCCAAATGGGCCACCGTCCGCCGGGTCCGGCGGGTGGTAACCGGTGCTCTGGAAGTGGCGCGGCGCGAGAAGGTCATCGGGGCGAGCCTTGAGGCGGCCCCGGTGGTCTATGTGTCCGTAGAAGCGGCCGAGGTGTTGCGGACGGTGACCTTCGACGATCTGTGCATCACCAGCGGGATCGAGATCACGACCAATGCCGCGCCCGCGGATGCCTTCCGGGTGGATGATGTGGCCGATGTCGCGGTCGTGTTCGCCAAGGCCGAAGGGGAAAAATGCCAGCGCTGCTGGAAGATCCTGCCCGACGTTGGTCACCATTCCCATGCCGGGACTTGCGCGCGCTGCGATGCGGCGCTTTCGTAAGGTGGGTTGAAACCCACCTTACTTGTTCGGCTCTTGCAGACTTGGGGATTGAAATGCGTAAGGTGGGTTCAAACCCACCTTACGAGGCATCCGATTGTCAGAGACTGGAACCTTTGCGGTTGACTCCCCCGTCGGGCCACTGGCGATCACGCTGCTCGACGGCCAGATTTCTGCACTTCGATGGGAGTGGGGACCCCTGCGTCCCGCATTCGGACCTGTGTCGGTCAAAGCGGCGCGCCAGTTGGCCGCCTATTTCGACGGACGCCTGACGTCTTTCAACTTGCCTCTGCTGCCAGCCGCAAGCCCTTTTGCAGCCAGCATCCGACAAGCCCTTTGCGCCATCCCCTACGGTCAGACCCTGCGATACGGCGATATTGCCCGCGACCTTGGTGTCCCGGCACAGGCCGTCGGTCAGGGATGCGGGGCCAATCCGATTGCCATCATCGTCCCCTGCCATCGGGTGCTGGCGGCCAATGGCCTTGGCGGTTTTTCCGGCGGGACCGGGATCGAGGCTAAAGTGGCCCTTCTGCGTCTGGAAGGCGCCGCTTCCCTGCTGATATGATCGCTCGTTCAGCCGTCCTTGCCGTAGACCAGCTGCTGCGCGGCACCCGCGCCCATCAGGTAGATCGAGGTGATCACGAGGCCCCAATGGGCCATGCTCTGTTCGTCGAATGACACCATCGCTGCCCAACCGGCAAAGAAGACCCAGCCGAGGGCCATCGGCAACGTGGCCGCCCGCCACCGCTTGGTTCTGACCGGGTGGACGAATTTGATAGGCAGGAACATCGCTGCCGCCAGCACCGCTACCAGTGCGGTGATCACCCAGAAGTTGGGGGAGAGGGCAAAAAGCACCAGCACCACCATGTTCCAGCATCCCGGAAACCCCGAGAACGAGTAGTCCTTCGTCTTCATCCGGGTATCGGCAAAGTAGAGGGCGCTGGCAAAGGTGATGACAAAGATGGCAAACCAGCCTGTCCAGCCCGGCATGATCCCGGACTTGAACAAGGCGTAAGCCGGCACGAACACATAGGTCAGGTAGTCGATGATCAGATCAAGCAGCACGCCGTCGAACTCGGGCGAATTGCGTTTGACGTCATACCGACGCGCCAGTGGGCCGTCGATGCCGTCCACGGCAAAGGCGACCACCAGCCAAATGAACATCAGCGCCCAATCCTCTTCTACCGCCGCCAGCATCGCCAGCATGGCAAAGACTGCCCCCGAGGCGGTCAGAAGGTGGACGAGCAGAGCTTTGCGAGAGAGTGTCATAAAGCTGTCATGAACCATTCCCGCCCGATGGGCAACACGAAGGGTCCATTGTCAGGCCTTCGGGTGGGTTCTGTCGTAGACCTCCATCAGGCGGGCCGTATCGACAGCCGTATAGGTCTGGGTGGTCGAGAGGGAGGCGTGACCCAAGAGCTCTTGAATCGATCTCAGGTCGCCGCCTGCTGACAGAAGATGGGTGGCAAAGGAATGTCGCATGGCGTGCGGAGTTGCCGTTGCAGGCAGGCCAAGGCCCGAGCGGGCCCGTTCCATCGCTTTCTGGATCAGGCGGGGAGACAAGGCACCGCCCCGTGCCCCCCGGAAGAGGGGGCCATTCGGTTCCAGCGGATGGGGAGACAGTCGCAGGTACGAGGCAACGGCAATCCGGGCCGGTTCGATCACCGGCACGATCCTTTCCTTGCCGCCCTTTCCGACGATCCGCAGGGTTTGGGGCAAGGGCACATCGGACCCAGTCAGCCCCAGCGCTTCGGAAATCCGCAGCCCGCAACCATAAAGCAGCGTCACGACAGCCATGTCACGCGCCGCAATCCACGCCTCGGACACATGGGTATCAAGGCTGTCGATCATCGCCCTTGCGGCATCTTCGGCCAGTGGACGAGGCAATTTCTTGTGGAACTTGGGTGCCCGGGTGGACAGGACCGCCGTCGGCTCGAACCCTTCACGCTCGGACAGCCAGCGGTAGAATGTCTTGACCGCCGAGAGAGAGCGGGCAAGGGACCGCGCCCCGACACCCCGCCCGCGTTCCTGCGCCATCCAGGCGCGCATGTCTGACAGGCTGATCCGCGACAGGGGGCCGAGCTCCTCTTGCCCGCCGTGGTGAACCGCCATGAACGCCAGAAAGCCAAGCACATCCGACTGATAGGCCCGGATGGTGTTTTCGGCGGCCCCGCTCAGCGCCCGCTCGTGTTCCAGCCATCGGGCCAGCGCGTTCGACAGGGCGGGACTCAGGCCGATCTGAGGCTCAGACCCGGCCATCTGTCTCAGGACAGCCAGCGTCGCATGGCCCGTTCGAAGACACCGGCGAAGAAGGCCAGAAGATCCGGTCCTTGTTGCGGGGTGAACTTATGCGGATCCTCGGACCCAAGGACCAGAAGGCCGGGCATCCGTCCCTCGCCAAAGTCAAGCTTCAGGCAGGCCTCGGACCGGATGTATTCGGCCTTGTCGCCATACAGGCGGCCATCCTCGGGCTGTGTCTGCCGGAGGGTGACCTGGCGGGCGGGAAGATTGCGGTTCTGGGTGACGTAGCTGTCGATAAAACCGGGCTCAGCTACCGAAAGCACATCGCCCATCCGCTTGATGGCAGGGTCTTCTTCTGTGACCTTGGTTTCCAGGACAAGGCGGATCGCATCCACCCGCAGGATGTCGGCGACATCGCTTCCCAGGTCACTCAGGAACACCTCGAACTTGGTCGCATCCATCAAACGCAGAATGGCGCGATGGATCTGATTGGTTCCGGCGAGGTTCTCGTAGGCGGCGGCAATAACAGACCGATGGGTGTCTTCGAGCCGGTCCAGCCGGGCTTCGAGCCGTTCCATCGCGATGCCGCGCAGGTCGATGATGTTGTGGCCCATCGACTTCTCATTGGCCGCCACAAGGGCTCGCATGATGTCGGTATCCTCAAGGAGCATTTCAGGATCGGCAATGAGGCGGTCGCGGATATCCGCGTCCATAATGGGATTACTGCTCATGTCTCACTCGTTTTTTGAGATTGTTGCGGAAACCCTAGCAGGTTGAGAATCCGAATTCTTCTGTTTTCTGTTCACGTCCCCCTTGGGGGTACGGCATTATTGACACAGTTGGTCCGGGCGTTGCCAAACCGGACATTGGGCATCACTTGCTTGGGGTCCTCGTGGCTGGCCCGGTTGGCAAAGGCCGTCTTGTTGAGGCAACGGGTTATCCGCCCTCTGCCAGCGTCAGGGTCGCTGGCAGGCGAAATGCCCGCCAGCACCTGTGATCTTTTGGTCGTCAGAGGATGTTCTGACCGGTCTTTGCCCAGTCCTTGAGGAAGGCATCAAGGCCCTTGTCGGTCAGCACATGGTTGGCCATCGCCTTGATGACGCTGGCAGGTGCCGTGGCCACGTCGGCGCCGATCTTGGCACATTCGCTCATGTGGTTGGCCGACCGGATCGAGGCGGCAAGGATGTTCGTCTCGAATCCGTAGTTGTCATAGATCGTCCGGATGTCGGCAATCAGGTCAAGGCCGTCGAGGTTCAGGTCATCCAGCCGCCCGATGAAGGGAGAGATGAATGTCGCCCCGGCCTTGGCTGCCAAAAGGGCCTGATTGGCCGAGAAGCAGAGGGTCACGTTGACCATCCGGCCTTCATCGGTAAGGACCTTGCAGGCCTTGAGGCCCGCCCAGGTCAGCGGCACCTTGATCGCGATGTTGTCGGCGATCTTGGCCAGCTCGCGGCCTTCGGCGATCATGCCGTCGGCGTCTAGGGCGACAGTCTCGGCCGAAACTGGGCCGGACACGATCGAACAGATCTCGGCGGTGACTTCCTTGATGTCCCGCCCCGACTTCATGATGAGCGAGGGGTTGGTTGTGACGCCGTCCACCATGCCCAGATCGTTCAGTTCCTTGATCTGGTCGATCTCGGCGGTATCCACGAAAAATTTCATCGGTCGTCTCCGGCAATGTCGTTGCGTTGGGGTTGGCAGCTCTCGCCCCCGCGTTTACCTCAGAAGCCGAGAGGCGGAAACCCCGATGACGCATACACGGCCATGACACCGGACTTCTTTGACGAAGGTCAGCTTGTCAGCGTGCTGACAACCCAGCCGCTTGACCGGCTGCTGGATTACAAGGCCCCCGAGGGGGGCTGCTGGCTTGGCGCCTTTGTCGAGGTGCCGCTTGGGCCACGCAAGGTGTTGGGTGTTGTCTGGGGACCAGGCAAGGGCGACTATGACCACGCCAAGATCCGCAGCGTCATCCGGGTTCTGGATGCCGCCCCCATGCGGGACGAGATGCGGACCTTTCTGGGCCGTGCCGCTGACTACACCCTGACACCGATGCCCGCGATGCTGCGCCTTGCGACCCGCGCGCCGGGGCTGGGCGATGCGCCGTCGATGCGGCTGGTCTACCGGCTTGGCTCCAAAACCCCTGACCGGATGACAGAGGCCCGCGAAAAGGTGCTGGCCGTCCTGAACGACTATGGCGGTCTGGCCTTTACCCTTGCCGAGCTGGCCGAGATGGCCGGGGTTGGAACCTCTGTCGTCAAGGGGCTGGTCAAGCAGGGTGCCGTCAGCGAAGAGGCCGCCCCGCGCGATACACCCTATCCCCAGCTCGATCCCGACTACGGCGGCAAGGACCTGACCGACGACCAATCCATCGGCGCCCGCGTCCTGCGCGAGGCCGTCCGGTCGCGCACCTATGGGACCACCCTCCTGCGGGGGGTTACAGGGTCGGGAAAGACCGAAGTATACCTCGAGGCCGTGGCCGAGGCGCTGCGTATCGGCCGACAGGCCCTTGTCCTTCTGCCCGAGATTGCGCTGACCGGCGAGTTTATCGACCGGGTCGAGGCGCGGTTCGGGATGCGCCCGGCCGAATGGCATTCTGGCGTGACCATGACCGAGCGGCGACGCTGCTGGAAGATGGTGGGGCAGGGGGCCGCCCAGCTTGTCGTTGGTGCCCGCTCTGCGCTGTTCCTGCCGTTCCGCGACCTTGGGCTGATCGTCGTGGATGAGGAACATGACACCTCCTACAAGCAGGAAGACGGGGTTCTTTATAACGCCCGCGACATGACGGTCTTGCGGGCCTCATTAAATGCGGCGCAGGTGGTGCTGGCCTCTGCGACCCCGTCGCTTGAAAGCTGGGCCAATGTAGAGGCGGGGAAATACGCCCGCCTTGACCTTGCCTCGCGCTTTGGGGCCGCTGTCCTGCCAAGGATGGCGGCCATCGATATGCGGGCCGAAGAGATGCCGGGGGCAAAATGGATCTCCCCCACTCTAGCCCGCGCAGTCGAGGCGAGGATCGAGCGCAAGGAACAGGCCCTCTTGTTCCTTAACCGTCGCGGCTATGCCCCGGTGACGCTGTGCCGGGCTTGCGGGGCGCAGATTGGTTGTGACCATTGCGATGCCAAGATGGTCGAGCACCGGTTTCTCAAGCGGCTGATGTGCCACCAGTGCGGCGAGACCAAGCCGATGCCGACCAAATGCCCCAGTTGCGAGGCCGAAGATCGGCTTGCCCCGGTCGGGCCGGGGGTCGAACGGCTTGCGGAAGAGGCGGCCGAGCGGTTCCCCGAGGCGCGGATCGCTGTCCTGTCGTCCGATCTTTATGGCTCTGCCCGCGCGCTCAAGGCCCATATCGCGGAAATTGCCGAGGGAGGGGCCGATATCATCATCGGGACGCAGCTGGTCGCCAAGGGTCACAACTTTCCCCATCTGACCCTTGTCGGAGTGATCGACGCCGACCTTGGGCTACAGGGATCGGACCTGCGGGCTGCCGAGCGGACGTTTCAGCTGATGCGGCAGGTGGCCGGACGGGCCGGCCGGGCCGAGGCCCCGGGTGAGGCGCTGCTACAGACGTTTCAGCCAGAGCATCCGGTGATCCGGGCGATTCTGGCCGGGGATGAAGAAGGCTTCTGGATGGCGGAGGCGGGCGAACGGCGCGCGGCGGGCGTGCCACCTTATGGACGTATGGCCGGGATCATCCTGTCCTCGCCCAATGTGCAGGAGGTGTTTGACCTTGGCACCGAAATGGCCCGCAACGACCGGCCCCTGCGGCAAATCGGGGCGCAGGTCTATGGCCCGGCTCCTGCCCCCATCGCCCGCATTCGGGGGCGGCACAGGGTGCGTCTGCTGGTCAAGGCCGAAAAGACCGCCCCCCTGCAACAGGCCCTGGCCCAATGGGTCGCACAGTTCCGACTGCCCGCCAACCTGCGGCTGTCGATCGATATCGATCCCCAAAGCTTCTACTGAGGGTCCGCATTGACCCGGACCGCGCTCGGGCCTAATCGAACCGCATGATAGCCAAGGAGCCCGCCATGCCGATCTATTCCGCCATCACGACCCTGCCGACGCAGGACAAGGCCGAGGCCCTTGGCGACGCGATGGAGGATCTTGATCCAGCCCCCTACGGCGTTGGCGTGTTCGAGGTCGAGGATGGATCGGGCCTTTACGAGGTGGGCGCACATTTCGAGGAAGAGCCGGACGGAATTGCCTTGGCCTTGCTGGCCGCCAGCCATGGGGCGCGGCCCTTTGCCGTGTCCGAGGTCCCCGATCAGGATTGGGTGGCCCATGTCCGCCGCGAGCTGGCCCCGGTCGAGGCGGGTCGCTTTTTCGTCTATGGCAGCCATGACGCCGACAAGGTGCCCGAAGGGCGCCATGCCCTGCTGATCGAGGCGGCGATGGCCTTTGGCACCGGGCACCACGGCACGACGCTGGGGTGCTTGCGCGCATTGGACCGGCTGGTGGACGAGGGTTTCGTCGCCGACAAGGTTGCCGACATCGGTTGCGGGACGGCGGTCCTTGCCATGGCGGCGGCGGCGGTCTGGCCCGATTGCAGCACAGTTCTGGCCAGCGACATTGACGATGTGGCCGTCGCCACCGCCAAGGCGAACGTGACAGCGAACGGACTGGACGGACGGGTGACCTGCCTGATGTCGGCCGGGTTCGAGGCACGGTCCCTCACCGAAGCTGGTCCCTATGACCTGATCTTTGCAAATATCCTCAAAGGCCCACTGGTTTCCCTCGCTCCGGCAATGGCAGCGAATTGCAAACCCGAAGGGATGGTGATTCTTTCTGGGATATTGAACGAGCAAAGTGATGGCATAATTGAGATCTATGCACAGAACGGATTCAATTGCATCTCCAGAGAAGAGATTGTTGACTGGACGGCCCTAACTCTTAGGCGAACATCCTGAATTTAAGGGGTTTCTAGGCTAATCTAAAGTGTCCGCCATTTTATTGCCACAATTTAACCGGATAAAAGTCTTTGTGAGGCGGGGGCGTTTCGCGGAGATCGTTATGGACGATTCATTCAAGAGCTTTTCCCAGCGTATCAGCCGGGTCAACCGGCGCCGTCAAAAGATGAACAACAACGGCGTTGTTCGCAAAGTTGGCAAAGACGGTTTGATCAGCGCATACCCGCGCCGCCGCATGCCCAGCTTTCCGTTTCGTGGTATCGTTATCCTTGTGATGGCGGCATTTCTGTACAAGGCCGTCATGTTTGCATGGCTTGGCGCGGCAACCTATGGCGACCGTGTCGAAGCATTGGCCCAGGGCACGATTGTAGAGCAGGTTGGTGCCTGGATCCTACAGGCTGATCCCGCGACAGTCACCGTCGGCAACATCATCAAGCCGTTGCTGCCACTCGCCTGATCATCTGCGGGCTTGTCATCTGCCGGACCATGCAGTTCCCGGCAGAGCAGGGCCACCGCACCTCACACTGAAAACAACAAAAAAGCCGCCCTCATGAAACGGGGCGGCTTTTTGACGTTCGACGATGTGTCGACGACTTAGAAGCGGGCCGAGCGGGTCGCGATCATGTCGATGTCGCCACGGCTCAGACCGATGTCGTCAAGCTCGCGCGAGGACAGCTTGGACAGCGATTTGCGGGTGATGCGGGCATCGTTCCAGATGGTCAGGGTGTTGACGAAACGGGTGATTGCGGCGGCGAAGCTAAAGCCGACGGCAGTGCGGTTGGTGCTGAAAGTTGACATTTGCCTGTTTCCTGTGCGGGTCTGCTGCGAAGCAGTGCGTTGTAGAGATGAGCCGCAGCTAGTCTTAAAATTGTGCTCGCACCAGAACCGTTTTCGCATAGGTCCTATGCAATCCAAGCATGACACATTTTTGCCCTTAGCCATTGTAATAGATAGGTAAATTACTGGTGAGATTTGTCGTGATCCTGCATCACAGCGTCGCATTCTGACGTCGTTCGCGGCAATATGTGGCGCTTTCAGACAACTGCGTTTCGCAGGCCCCTTCGATGCCGCTTGGCGGGTGTTCGCCTTTTGTGCTAGACGGATTGCAACAAAAAGAGAGCGGTGGGGCAAAAATGCGGGTTTTGGGGATCGATCCCGGGCTGAGGAACATGGGTTGGGGGGTCATCGAGGCCTCTGGATCGCGACTCAGGCATGTGGCGAACGGGGTTTGCGCCTCACTTGGGGCGGATCTGCCGTTGCGGTTATTGTCCCTGCACACCCAGCTCACCGAAGTGTTGCGGACCTACGCCCCCGACGCGGCAGCGGTGGAACAGACATTCGTCAACCGGGACGGCGCCGGCACGCTCAAGCTGGGGCAGGCACGCGGGATCGCGGTGCTGGTTCCGGCGCAGGCTGGTCTCACGGTGGGCGAATATGCACCGAACGCAGTCAAGAAGGCGATTGTCGGGGTTGGCCACGCGGACAAGGGGCAGATTGCCCATATGGTGCGCCTGCACCTTCCGGGGGTCGAACTGGCCGGACCTGACGCTGCCGATGCGCTTGCCATCGCGATTTGCCACGCCCATCATCTGCAATCGGCGGGCCATTTGCAGGCCGCTCTTCTGAAAGCCGGGGCATGATTGGCAAGATCAGCGGCCGCCTTGACTGGCGCGGAAACGACCACGTTCTGATTGATGTCCGGGGTGTCGGCTACATCGTCTATGTGTCGGACCGGGTGTTGGCTGGCCTGCCGCCGGTGGGGCAGGCTGTTGCGCTTTATACAGATCTTCTGGTGCGCGAAGACATTTTGCAGCTGTTCGGCTTTCCCACGCTGGTGGAAAAGGAATGGCACCGCCTGCTGACCAGCGTGCAAGGCATCGGGGCCAAGGCATCGCTTGCCATCCTCGGGGCGCTTGGGCCCGAAGGTGTTGGCCGGGCGATCGCCCTAGGCGACTGGTCTTCGGTTGCCAAGGCCCGGGGCGTCGGCCCAAAGACCGCGCAGCGTGTCGTCAACGAACTGAAGGACAAGGCCCCCGCCATCATGGCGATGGGAGGGGAGGCCCCGGCAACACCATCGGCAGGGGTGGCTGACCTCGAAGTGATCGAGACGGTGGCCGCGCCGGCAGCACCCCTTCGCACCGGGACGTCCCATGCGCAGGCAGAGGCACTGTCGGCCCTATCCAACCTTGGCTATGGCCCGGGTGAGGCGGCAGGCGCCGTCGCACAGGCCGCCGGGGCGGAACCCGAGGCGGAGACGCCAGCCCTCATTCGCGCCGCGCTAAAGCTTTTGGCGCCAAAGGGGTAGGGAATGTCAGAGGCTGAACCCGACCCAACCCTGCGTCCCGACCGCCGTCCCGAGGATGCGCCGGGCGAAGACCGGGCGCTGCGCCCGCAAGCCTTGTCCGAGTTCATCGGGCAGGAAGAGGCGCGGGCGAACCTGCGGGTTTTTATCGACAGCGCCCGGATGCGAGGCGAGGCGATGGACCACACCCTGTTTCACGGGCCGCCCGGGCTTGGCAAGACGACGTTGGCCCAGATCATGGCCCGCGAGCTTGGCGTCGGTTTTCGCATGACGTCGGGGCCGGTTCTGGCCAAGGCCGGGGATCTTGCGGCCATCCTGACCAACCTCGAGGCCCGCGACGTCCTTTTCATCGACGAGATTCACCGGCTGAGCCCGGTTGTCGAAGAGGTCCTTTATCCCGCGCTTGAGGATTTTGAGCTGGACCTTGTGATCGGCGAAGGCCCTGCCGCCCGGACTGTGCGGATCGAACTGCAGCCATTTACCCTTGTCGGGGCTACCACCCGGCTTGGCCTTTTGACGACGCCGCTGCGAGACCGCTTCGGCATCCCCACCCGGCTTGAGTTCTACACGGTGGCGGAACTGCACGAGATCGTGACCCGCAGTGCCCGTCTGATGGGCGCCCCGGCCGAGCCTGAAGGAGCCGAGGAAATCGCCCGCCGCGCCCGCGGCACCCCGCGCATCGCAGGCCGCCTTTTGCGCCGGGTCGTCGATTTCGCACTGGTCGAGGGCGATGGCCGGGTCACCCGCGCCCTGGCCGACCGGGCGCTGACCCGGTTGGGTGTCGATTACCTTGGTCTGGACGGGGCCGACCGGCGCTACCTGCGCCTGATTGCGGACAGTTATGGCGGCGGTCCGGTCGGGATCGAGACGCTGAGTGCCGCGCTGAGTGAAAGCCGTGACGCGCTGGAAGAGGTGATCGAGCCGTTCTTGTTGCAGCAGGGCCTGATCCAGCGGACGCCGAGGGGCCGGATGCTGACCCAGCCCGCCTGGCGTCACCTTGGGCTGGAACCGCCGCGCAGCCAGTCGGATCTGTTCGAATAGGCCCCGGCATTTGTGTGGGATGTGAGACCGGGCTTGCCTCCGGCGGGGATATTTGGGATCCGAAGAAGATGATGGACCCGCAACAGATTGAACCGTTCTTTAGCCGCAGCGACGGCACATTCCTGTTTGCCCGTTGGGGCAGGCCTATTGTGCCTGTGGTTTTTGGTCTCGCGGATGAGACTTTGCCGGTCCTCAAGGGGGCGATCGAGGCGGTCGTGACCTTGGCCGGGCACAAGATGGCCGAGGTGGACCCGGACCTGGGGGCCAACCTGATGGTCTTCTTTGTGTCCGACTGGGCCGAGTTGGAAGGTGTTCCCAATCTGGAAAAGCTTATCCCCGACCTTGGCGCTCTGCTCAGCCGTCTGGAGGCGGCGGAGGCCAATCAGTATCGCATCTTTCGGTTTGACGAGGCTGGCGCCATCAAGGCTGCCTTCGTGCTGGTCCGCATGGATGCCCATCTTCAGGCCGTCCCCGCCGAGACCATTGCCCTGAGCCAGGCGGTCCAGGTGATCCTGTTGTGGTCGGATCGGGCCTTTGTCGATGCGTCGCCCTTGTTGGCGGGCCCGGATGGTTCGGTCCTGTTGAAGCCCGAGATCGGGGCGTTGGTCAGGTCCGCCTATGATCCTGTCCTGTCCCCGATGTCGCAGGACCCGACGCTGACCTATCGCCTGTCTGCCCGCATGGCCCGTCCGACATGACCCATTCCTTTGTCTGCAGGGTCTACTACGAGGACACCGACCTTGCGGGCATCGTCTACTATGCCAATTACCTGAAGTTCATCGAGCGTGCTCGCAGTGAATGGGTCCGCGACCTGGGTCTTGATCAGGCCCGGATGAAGGCCGAGGAGGGTGTCGTCTTTGCGGTCAGGCGGGTCGAGGCGGACTATCTTGCGCCTGCCCGTTTTGACGATTTGTTGCAGGTCACGACAGAGGTTCTAACGGTGACACCAGCCCGGATTGTCTTGGCGCAAAGCGTGCTGCGAGAAGGCGACCTGTTGTTTGCTGCCAAGGTGACCCTTGTCGCCCTTGGTGCCGACGGTCGCCCGATGCGCCTTCCGGCGGGACTTCGCCGACAAGGACCCTTGGGACCGGCGTGAAAAGGGGTCACCTACCGTTGTAGCATTGGATTTCCATTGTCCGATGCGGTACAGATGACCCAAGAGAGCCCCAAGACGGCCACAGCAAAGCAGTATGCGGTCAAACAAAGAGCAGGCAGATGGAAGCAGCAACCGACTACACGATGTGGGCGTTGTTCGCCCGGTCGACCCTTATCGTCAAGTTCGTGATGATCATGCTCGTGTTGGCATCGGTCTGGTGCTGGGCGATTATCATCGACAAGGCGATCCAGTATCGCCGTGCCCGCCGCGAGGCGGCAGTTTTTGACCGGGCGTTCTGGTCGGGCGAGCCTTTGGACCAGCTTTTCGACCAGATCGGCCCCACGCCCAAAGGGTCGAGTGAGACAATTTTTGCCGCCGGCATGCTGGAATGGCGGCGCAGTCACCGCCAGGACGGGGCGTTGATCGCCGGCGCGCAGGCCCGCATCGACCGGTCCATGGACGTGGCCATCAACAAGGAGGCGGCCCGCCTGCAAAAGGGTCTGCCGGTTCTGGCCACGGTCGGCTCTACTGCCCCGTTCGTGGGTCTGTTTGGAACGGTCTGGGGCATCATGAATGCCTTTATCGAGATTGCAGAGGCGCAGAATACCAACCTTGCCGTTGTCGCGCCCGGCATTGCCGAGGCCCTGCTGGCGACCGGCCTTGGCCTTCTCGCCGCTATCCCGGCCGTGATCTACTACAACAAATTGTCATCGGACAGTGATCGGATCGTGGCAGGCTACGAGTCCTTTGCCGATGAATTCGCCACCATCTTGTCCCGTCAGTTGGACAGTTAGAATGGCTGCCGGTGTCATAAAGCGTGAACAGGGCGGTGGCGGTGGCCGCCGTCGTCGCCGCGCCCATAGCCAGCCTATGGCCGAGATCAACGTCACGCCGTTTGTTGATGTCATGCTGGTGCTGCTGATCATCTTCATGGTCGCTGCCCCCTTGATGACCGTCGGTGTGCCGGTGGAACTGCCCAAGACGGCGGCCAATGCCTTGCCGTCCGACGAGGAAGAGCCTTTGACGGTGACCCTGACGGCAGACGGTATCTTGATGATCCAGACCACAGAGGTGGCCGAAGAAGAACTTATCGGCCGGTTGCAGGGCATTGCCGCCGAGCGGTCCAGTACCCGCATCTTCCTGCGTGCGGACGGGGCGAACGCCTGGAACAAGGTCGCCGAGGTCATGGGTGCGCTGAATGCGGCCGGCTTCTCGGATATTGGTCTTGTGACCGATGTCGGCGGGCCGACCCTGGATGCCACCGCCGTACCTGCGAGCAACGGGTAGGGCCCGGTCGGGCATGGGCAAATCATGAGCACGGTCGAAGACTTTGAGGATGTCGGGGCCCCCGCGCGCCGGATGAGCTTTGGCACCACCCTTTCGGTTGTGGGCCACGTTGTGCTTATAGGCTGGCTGCTATTGGGGTGGGGCCTGACGCATGATCCGGTCCCGTTTGACGTGACAGAAGTGTCTGTCGTGTCTGGTGAGGCATATGCGGCCCTTGTTGCTGCTACCACGCCGCAGGCCGACACCAGCCAACCTGCTGCGCCCGAGGTCCCCGTGGCACCTGAGATCCCGCCGGCCGTCGCCACCCCGGAAGAGCCAGTGAGCCCTTTGACGCCGGCGCCAGAACAGCCGACCGCAGAGGTCGAACTGGCCCCGGCCCGGCCCGAGCCGCCGCCGCCACCCGTGGCTGACGTGGCCGACGCCGTGCCAGAGTTTGCCCAACCCGAGCCGCCCGCACCGCCCCCTTCCGCGGCGGCCTTGGCAGACGCGCCCCGTCCTGTCCCCCGTCCGGCCACCCGGATCGCACCCGAGGCCGCACTTCCGCCGCCCCCGGATGCGGCGATTGATCCCGTCGTTCAGCAGCAGGCGGCCCCCGACGCGGTTGGAGAGGTTGTCGAGGAACCGGCGCAAGAGACCGCGCCCGAAGAGGCCGCGACGGAGGTCGTCACCGAGGCCGAGACACCGTCTGGCGCTGTCGAGGTGTCGCGCAGGCCCCAATCCCGACCGACCCGCCCACCGGTCCAAAGCGAGACCGCCACGCAGACGGCGCCCGAACCTGCCGCCGAACCTGCCGCCGATCCTGCGGTTGACGCGGTTGCCGCTGCCGTTGCCGCCGCGTCTTCGCAACCGGCTTCGGCCAATCCCGGTCCGCCCTTGACCGGTGCGGAACAAGATGCATTCCGCGTGTCGGTCCAGGGCTGCTGGGTTGTCGATCAAGGCTCGCTTGCCTCTAGTGTGACCGTCACCCTTGCGTTCGAACTCACCCGCGACGGCCGTGTCGCCGGGAACGAGGTGGTGATGATCGGGAACAGTGGCGGCACCCCGGGGGCCATCCAGGCCGCCTACGAATCCGCCCGGCGCGCGGTCTTGCGCTGCCAGTCAGATGGCTTCCCTCTTCCGGCCGACAAATACGAACAATGGCGGCTGGTCGAGATGACGTTCAACCCTGCCGAGATGAGGATCCGATAGATGGATCTCTTTGGACAGGTCTCATTGCGCACCGCCTACATCAGGGCTTCTTGTTGTGAGCGCGCATCAACTATGGTTCCATCGAACCAGTTTCAGACGAGGACGACATGTTCAAATCCCTGTTGACGGTCATTTCCGCACTCTTCCTGGCCTTGCCGGCGATTGCCCAAAGCCCGCTGCGGATCGAAATTACCGAAGGTGTGATCGAACCACTGCCCGTAGCCGTGCCCATGTTCCAAGCGGAAACGGCCGGGGCCGAGGGCCTTGCCTCTGACATATCCCGGCTGGTGGCGGCCGATCTGGTCGGGACCGGGCTTTTTCGTGAGATCCCGTCGAGTGCCTTCATCAGCCAGGTCAGCAATTTTGGCCAACCGCTGGCCTATGCCGACTGGCGGGCGATCAACGCCCAGGCTGTCGTTACCGGGGCGGTGGCGATCAACGGCAACCAGATGACGGTCAAGTTTCGCCTTTACGACGTCTTTTCGGGCGCTGAACTGGGCGAGGGGTTGCAGTTCGCCGGGACAACGGCGGGCTGGCGCCGGATGGGCCATAAGGTGGCCGATGCGGTCTATAGCCGGATCACGGGCGAGTCGGGCTACTTTGACAGCCGGGTCGTCTATGTCGCGGAAAGCGGTCCAAAGGATAACCGGCTCAAGCGACTGGCCATCATGGACTATGACGGGGCGAATGTGCAGTTCCTGACCGACAGCGCGTCCCTTGTACTGGCACCAAGGTTCTCGGCCACCGGCGACCGGGTCCTGTACACCAGTTATGAAAGCGGCTTTCCCCGGATCAACCTTCTTGACGTCGCCTCGGTCGGACGACGGCAGCTGACGACAGAAGCCGGAGAGATGGCCTTTTCTCCAAGATTCTCGCGGGATGGGGCCTCGGTCATCTACAGCCTTTCGAACGGTGGCAATACCGACATCTACCGCACTGATCTTTCGACAGGTGCTCACGTCCGCCTGACCTCGGCACCCTCGATCGAGACCGCGCCTTCGCTGTCACCTGATGGCACCCAGATCGTGTTCGAGAGTGACCGGTCCGGCACCCAGCAGTTGTACATCATGTCCGCCAATGGCGGAGAGCCGCGCCGGATTTCCTTTGGTCAGGGCCGCTATGGATCGCCGGTCTGGTCGCCTCGTGGCGATTTGGTGGCCTTTACCAAACAAAACGCCGGGCGCTTTCACATCGGTGTCATGCGGACCGACGGCTCGGAAGAGCGTTTGTTGACCGCATCATTCCTTGACGAAAGCCCGACCTGGGCCCCGAATGGCCGTGTTCTGATGTTCACCCGCGAAACCCAAGGCGCCGCGGGCGGGCCATCGCTGTATAGTGTGGACATCTCGGGGCGGAACCTGCGGCAGGTTCCGATCCAGGGGTTTGCATCGGACGCGTCCTGGGGCCCGCTGCAACGCTGAGATATTTTGTGAAGGAGGCAGTCATTCCCCCTTCGCGGTCAATGTGATAAAAGATCGTCAATCCCACGGCACACAACAAGGGCGAAGGTATGAGCAGAATTATCACCGCGGCGATCCTGATTGCCGGAATGGGCCTTTCGGCCTGCACCAACCCGAACCGCTTTGGTGGCGGAGGCGGCGTTGACCCCAATGCAGCATTCAACAACCCCGGCTTTGATCAGAACGGTCTTGCCGGTGCAGGTGATCCGACGAGCCCGCAATACTTCAGCCAGGCCATCGGCGACCGGGTTCTGTTCCAGGTCGACCAGTCGACCCTGACCTCCGAAGGCATGGCGACCCTGGATGGTCAGGCACAATGGCTGCTGACCAACGCAGATTACCTTGCCGTCATTGAAGGCCATGCGGACGAGCAGGGCACGCGGGAATACAACGTGGCGCTTGGCGCACGCCGCGCCAATGCGGTGCGGGAGTACCTGATTTCCCGGGGCGTTCCGTCCTCGCGATTGCGCACGGTCAGCTATGGCAAAGAGCGGCCGGTGGCTGTGTGTTCGGATGAATCGTGCTACTCTCAGAACCGGCGGGCCGTGACGATCATTTCGATCGGCTCGCTAAGCTAAGTCTGGATCCGGGGGACAGTATGGTGGCTTGGAAAGCCTTGATGGTTGGTGCGCTCTTTCTGGGCATGCCAGGGGCTGTGGTGGCGCAAGATCAGACACTGGCGGACATCCGCCAGCAACTGTCCACGATGTACGTTGAGATTCAGCGCCTCAGGACAGAGTTGTCGACGACGGGCGCGCCGCCTCAGGTCGGGGGCGGCAACACCCTGCTCGAGCGGATCGACGCGATCGAGGCTGAGCTTCAGCGCCTGACCTCCAAGACCGAAGAGCTGGAGTTTCGCATCAATCGCATCACCGTTGATGGTACCAATCGAATCGGTGATCTGGAGTTTCGGCTTTGCGAGATCGAGCCTGGCTGCGACATCGGTGCCCTGGGCGACACACCGTCGCTGGGTGGGGTAGACAGCGCAGCTGGCGTGCCTTTGCCGCAACCAGCGCCGGACCCGACTGGACCGGCACTGGCCCTTGGGGAACAGTCGGACTTTGATCTTGCCCGTGCCGCACTCGAGGAAAGCGATTTTCAGGGGGCGGCTGACAAGTTCACGACCTTTGTCCAGACCTATCCCGGCGGTCCGCTGAGTTCAGAGGCTTATTACCTACGGGGCGAGGCCCTCGAAGGATTGGGTCAGATGAGCCAGGCCGCCCGGTCATATCTCGACAGCTTTTCCGGCGATCCAAGCGGGGTGGTCGCACCTGATGCCCTGTTCAAGCTGGGGATTTCTCTTGCTGCCCTGGGTCAGGTTGCTGACGCCTGCGTCACCCTGAACGAGGTCCCATTGCGCTTTCCCGCGACGGCGGCCGCTGGTGATGCACAGCAGGCCATGCTGGATCTGGCTTGCCCCTGACACCTGAAGCGGCCTTCACCAATGCCCTTGCGACCGTCAGCGGCCCCGAGGCCCGCGTCGGGGTCGCAGTGTCGGGCGGTGGCGACAGCATGGCCCTTTTGGTGCTGGCTATCGACTGGGGGCGGCGGACCAGGACACAGATTTTTGCTGCGACAGTTGATCATGGCCTGCGACCGGCCTCCGCCGATGAGGCGCAGGTAGTCGCGACCTTTTGCGCCGCTCTTGATATCCCGCACCAGACGCTGGTCTGGAAGGACTGGGATCGCAAAGGCAATGTTCAGGCCAAGGCTCGGGATGCGCGGCGCGGGTTGCTGCGGGACTGGGCGCAGCACCTTGGCCTGACCACTGTTATTTTGGGGCATACGGCCGACGACCAGGCCGAAACGGTCCTGATGCGTCTTGCCCGCGGTTCTGGCGTTGACGGTTTGGCGGGCATGGCGGCCCGGCCTGATGCCCTTTTCTTGCGGCCGCTACTGCGTGTGACCCGGGCCGACCTGCGCACCCTTTTGACGGATCGCGGGATTGCCTGGCAGGACGATCCGTCAAACGACGATCTGCACTTTGATCGGGTCAAGGCCCGTCAAATGCTGCCAGTTCTTGCCGAACTGGGTCTTAGCGCGGATCGGTTGATCCAGACCGCAGCCCATATGGAGCGGGCCAGCGCAAGCCTCTGGCAGGCTGCCGCTGCCTTTGCTCGGACCCACTCCCGAAGCGAAGCGGGGGACCTGGTGTTCGACTCCGCAATCCTGGCCGAACCCTGGGGCGATACAGAGCCCCGCTGCCTTGCCGCTGCCCTGCGCTGGATGGGCGGCCGTGACTACAGGCCCCGTTTTACGGCCCTCTCGGACGCGGTGCAGGCCGTGCGTCGGGCTGAGCAGCGCACGTTGAACGGTGTTATTTGGATCCCCGAAGCGGGCGGTCTTCGCCTGTCGCGGGAATTGTCCAAGACGCAGGCCCCCGTTTGTGTGAGTGGCGAAACGACCATGTGGGATAAGCGCTGGGAAATCACCGCCCCGGACGGATACGCGGTGGGACCGGACACCCGGATTGGTGCCCTTGGCGATCATATCACCGATTGTCCCGACTGGCGGTCGGTGGGGCTGCCGCGGGCCTGTTTGATGGCGACGCCCGGCATCTTTGAGCAAGGCGGACTGATAGCCGCCCCAATCGCCGGGTTCCGCGCCGGCTGGACGGCGCGGATTGTCGCGGATTTTCCCTGCTTTTTGCTTTCGCATTGAACAATGTCCGCCGATGTCTATCTTATGGATAACTGATGCCGGGGCAGGGTCCCTGCATGTCTTACCGAGATTCAAAGGAGAACTCCTTGGGCAACGCGAGAAATATCGCTTTTTGGGTCGTGCTTTTCCTGCTGATCCTGGCCTTGTTCAACCTGTTCAACGGCAATCAGACGACGCTGCAGTCCAACAGTCGCAGCTATTCTGACTTTGTCGCGCAGGTAGAAAGCGGGGCGGTGGCGCAGGTCACGCTCGATGGTGAACAGATTCGCTATCGTGGCACCGACGGCCGTGACTACGTCACGATCAAACCTCAGGATGCTGAGGTCACCAATCTGCTGATCAACGAGAATATCCCCGTTTCGGCGCGCAGCCAGGAACAGTCGGGTTTCACGACCTTCCTTCTTAGCCTTCTGCCCTTCCTTCTGCTGATCGGCGTCTGGGTCTACTTTATGAACCGGATGCAGGGCGGAGGACGTGGCGGCGCTATGGGTTTTGGCAAATCCAAGGCCAAGTTGCTGACCGAAAAGCACGGCCGCGTCACCTTTGACGATGTCGCCGGCATCGACGAGGCCAAGGAAGAGCTGGAAGAGATCGTCGAATTCCTGCGTAACCCGCAGAAGTTCAGCCGTCTTGGTGGCAAGATCCCCAAAGGCGCATTGCTTGTGGGCCCTCCGGGGACCGGTAAGACGCTGCTGGCCCGCGCCATCGCAGGCGAGGCGGGTGTCCCATTCTTCACCATCTCGGGCTCCGACTTTGTCGAAATGTTCGTGGGTGTCGGTGCATCCCGTGTCCGCGACATGTTCGAACAGGGCAAGAAAAACGCGCCTTGCATTGTTTTTATCGACGAGATTGACGCCGTGGGCCGGTCCCGTGGTGCCGGCTACGGCGGTGGCAACGACGAGCGTGAGCAGACGCTGAACCAGCTTCTGGTTGAAATGGACGGTTTTGAGGCGAACGAAGGTATCATCATCGTGGCGGCGACCAACCGTCCCGACGTTCTTGACCCCGCCTTGCTGCGTCCCGGCCGCTTTGACCGTCAGGTCACAGTGCCCAACCCCGACATCAAGGGCCGCGAAAAGATCCTGGGCGTTCACGCCCGCAAGGTCCCCTTGGGCCCTGACGTCGACCTGCGCATCATCGCACGCGGCACACCGGGTTTTTCGGGCGCTGATCTGGCCAACCTGGTCAACGAATCTGCGCTGATGGCAGCTCGTGTTGGCAGGCGTTTCGTGACGATGATCGACTTTGAATCCGCCAAGGACAAAGTGATGATGGGGGCAGAGCGCCGGTCCATGGTCATGTCCGAGGACGAAAAAAAGTTGACCGCCTACCACGAAGCCGGTCACGCCATCGTCGGTCTGAACGTTCCGCAGCATGATCCGATCCATAAGGCGACGATCATCCCGCGCGGCCGTGCCCTTGGTCTTGTTCTGTCCCTGCCAGAGCGGGATCAGCTGAGCGTCAGCTTTACCAAGTACAAGTCCAAGATCGCCATGGCGATGGGTGGCAAGGTGGCGGAAGAGCTGATCTTTGGACCGGAAAACGTCACATCCGGCGCGACCTCTGACATTCAGCAAGTGTCCAAGATTGCACGTGCCATGGTGACCCAGTTCGGCATGTCCGAAAAGATCGGCCACATCGACTACGCCAATGAGCAGCAAAGCTATCTTGGCGCCTATGGCGGCGGCACCAACCACTCGGCCGAGACGCAGAAGCTGATCGACGAAGAAGTGCGCCGGATCATCGACGAGGGCTATGAGCGCGCCAAGGCGATCCTGACCGAAAAGCGGGACGATCTGGAGCGTCTGGCCCAGGGGCTGCTGGAGTATGAGACCCTGACAGGGATCGAGATCACCAAGGTCATCGCGGGAGAGCCGCTGAACCGTGGCGACGACACCGATGACGGCATGCCCCAAGGTCCGGGATCCTCGGTCACGGCGATCCCCAAGACCAAGCCGCGCAAGCCAAAGACGGATGGCGGGATGGAGCCTGAGCCCACCCTTTGATCCATCCATGGACGGCCTGAAAACCACCCCGGTGCCCGCAAGGTCGCCGGGGTTTTTCGTTTTAAGGCAGTATCCGGGTTGAGCGGGTCTGCCGCATCTGGCAGGTCTGAGCCAAACCAAACAACAGGAGCCGCCGATGCCCGCCCTCGTCCCGACTGATCTGACAGGAACGATCACCTGGCTTGGCCGGGTTCCGCACCGCGACGCGCCCGAGATCGAGACCGTCGCCTTGGCCGAGCTGGCCCTGACCTTTGCCGGTGCCAAGGACGAGGTGCACGCCGGTCTCACGCGGCCGTCGTGCAGCCGGGTCGTTGCGCAATACCGCAAGGGGACCGAGATCCGGAACGTCCGCCAGTTGTCCGTGGTGAGTGCGGAAGAACTGGCCACCATTGCCGCCAAGCTTGACCTTGATGCGATCGACCCTGCCTGGATGGGTGCCTCTGTCGTCATCTCCGGACTGCCAGATTTCAGCCATTTGCCGCCGTCATCCCGGCTTCAGTTCGAGGGCGGATGCACCATCACTGTCGACATGCAGAACCAGCCCTGCCAGTTCCCGGCAAAGACGATCGAACAGGCGCGGCCCGGCCACGGAAAGGGTTTCAAGCCTGCCGCCGAAGGGTTGCGGGGGGTGACAGCCTGGGTCGAGCGCGAGGGCCTGTTGAAGATTGGCGCAAAGGTCAGGTTGCATGTTCCCTCGCAGCGGCATTGGACGGGCATGGACTGATCGTGCGTTTCGGTTTCCCATCCGAAACCACATTCGACCCGCCCGACGATTCCAGTGTCGAAAATGTCGGAAACGCTGTTCAGGACGGTGAAACCCCCGATTAGAACCGTCGATGAAAGAACGGGCCCGCCGGCCCGGCCAAGGGGACCTGACATGAGCTTCAAGACCGATATCGAGATTGCCCGCGAGGCCGTCAAACGTCCGATCCAGGAGATCGGGGCAAAGCTGGGCATCGGCAGCGACGACTTGCTGCCCTATGGCCACGACAAGGCCAAGCTGAGCCAAAGCTTTATCGACAGCGTTCAGGACCGGCCGAATGGCAAGCTTATCCTTGTCACCGCGATCAACCCCACCCCTGCGGGCGAGGGCAAGACGACCACCACCGTTGGACTTGGCGATGGTCTGAACCGGATCGGCAAGAAGGCGGCGATCTGCATTCGCGAAGCCTCGCTTGGTCCGAACTTCGGGATGAAGGGCGGGGCCGCTGGCGGTGGCATGGCACAGGTGGTGCCGATGGAGGATATGAACCTACACTTCACCGGCGATTTCCACGCGATTACCAGCGCCCACAATCTGCTGTCAGCCATGATCGACAACCACATCTACTGGGGCAACGATCTTGAGATCGACCTCCGCCGTGTCGTCTGGCGGCGTGTGCTGGACATGAACGACCGGGCGCTGCGCCAGATCACGGCAAGCCTTGGCGGCGTTGCCAACGGCTTCCCCCGCGAAACCGGTTTTGACATCACCGTCGCCTCCGAAGTGATGGCCATCCTGTGCCTTGCGCGGAACCTCAAGGACCTGCAACAGCGTCTGGGCGACATGATCGTGGCCTATCGCCGCGACAAGAGCCCGGTGTTCTGCCGCGATATCAAGGCCGATGGGGCCATGACGGTCCTTCTGAAGGACGCGATGCAGCCCAACCTCGTGCAAACGCTGGAAAACAACCCGGCCTTCGTGCATGGCGGACCGTTTGCCAATATCGCCCATGGATGCAACTCGGTCACGGCAACGACGACGGCCCTCAAGATTGCTGACTACGTCGTGACAGAAGCGGGCTTTGGCGCTGACCTTGGCGCCGAGAAGTTCATGAACATCAAATGCCGCAAGGCGGGTCTTGCCCCCGATGCAGTAGTGCTGGTGGCGACCGTGCGGGCGATGAAGATGAATGGCGGCGTCGCCAAGGCCGACCTTGGGGCCGAGAACGTGGCCGCCGTGCAAAGCGGATGCCCAAACCTTGGCCGGCACATCGAGAACGTGAAATCCTTTGGGGTGCCCGTCGTCGTCGCCATCAACCACTTTGTCACTGATACCGACGCCGAAGTGCAAGCGGTCAAGGACTACGTCGCAGCTCAGGGCGCCGAGGCCGTGTTGTGCAAGCATTGGGCCAAAGGCTCTGCCGGGATCGAGGATCTGGCCCATAAGGTCGTCGAGATGGCCGAAAGCGGCACGTCGGATTTCGCCACCCTCTACCCGGACGAGATGCCCTTGTTCGAAAAAATCGAAACGATCGCCAAGGGCATCTACCGGGCGGATGAAGTTCTGGCGGACAAGTCCGTGCGCGCCCAGCTGAAGACCTGGGAAGAGCAGGGCTATGGTCATCTGCCGATCTGCATGGCCAAGACCCAGTATTCGTTCAGCACCGACCCCAACCTGCGCGGCGCACCGACCGGCCATTCGGTCCCGATCCGCGAAGTCAGACTGTCGGCAGGGGCCGGTTTCGTGGTCGTCATCTGCGGTGAGATCATGACGATGCCGGGCCTGCCCCGGGTGCCCTCCGCCGAAACCATCCGGCTGAACGACAACGGTCAGATCGAGGGACTGTTTTAAGGGGGGTGGGTTAAAACCCACCTTACTTAGCCCACTGGCCTGCCCCTGCCGTCTTTGAAAGGACCCTCGACATGACCGCCACGATAATTGACGGCAAGGCATTCGCCGCTACCGTCCGAGAGAAAGTTGCGGCCCATGTCGCCCGGATCAAGGTTGCAGCCGGGATCACCCCGGGTCTGGCGGTGGTGCTGGTCGGTGAAGATCCGGCAAGTCAGGTCTATGTCAGGTCCAAGGGCAAGCAAACGGTCGAGGCCGGGATGGCCTCGTTCGAGCACAAGCTGGATGCCGATACTGACGAGGCAACCTTGCTGGCGCTGATCGCCCAGCTGAACGCCGATCCGGCAGTGCACGGCATTCTGGTGCAGCTGCCTCTGCCCGCCCATCTGGACAGTGACCTTGTCATCAACAGCATCGACCCGGCCAAGGATGTGGATGGGTTCCACATCTCGAACGTCGGGCTTTTGGGGACGGGCCAGAAGGCCATGGTGCCCTGCACCCCGCTTGGATGCCTTATGCTGCTGCGCCACCAGCACGGTAGCCTGTCGGGCCTGAACGCAGTCGTCATCGGCCGTTCGAACATCGTGGGCAAACCGATGGCCATGCTCTTGCTGGGCGATAGCTGCACGGTGACGGTCGCCCATTCCCGCACGAAGGATCTTCCTGCCGTTGTGCGGCAGGCTGACATCGTGATTGCCGCGGTTGGTCGCCCCGAGATGGTGCCCGGCGATTGGATTAAGCCGGGGGCCACAGTCATCGACGTCGGCATCAACCGGGTTGAGGGTGAGGGTGGCAAGACGCGCCTTGTCGGCGACGTGGATTTTGCCAGCGCCGTCGAGGTTGCGGGCGCCATCACACCGGTTCCCGGTGGTGTCGGACCGATGACGATCGCCTGCCTGCTGGCCAATACAGTTACGGCCTGCTGTCGTGCGAATGGTCTGGAAGAGCCTGAGGGGCTGACGGCCTGATAGGCTAGCGCCCTTTTTTCATAATGCTGTCCGTCCGGGCAAAGAGATTTTGCAGTGCAAGGTCGCTCAGCTTTACGTAACGTCAAACGTTTCCTCGCATAAAGTTCACAATGCCGTGCTGGAATGCACGAGTATGTTAGGTCAGATTGTTGCGTATGGTCTCGATCTAAATAAATGGCGCGTGAATTTTGTTGAGCTGGATTCAGGACGTAATTCCGACTGGATGGCTACGCCGTTCCTGGGTGTCTTTTGAGTCACAGGTCTTTACCAAGGCCACTTTGGTCATGTGGATCACGAGTTCGATCCTGTTTGCCTTGGCCGGCCCCTTTGGCACATTCGAAGCGTTAGAGCCTGGCCTGCTTGTCGTTTACTGGAGCTCTCTCGTCGCATTGGCATTTCTTTTTGCCTACGCCATTCGGGCATTGTTCCACGGGCTGGCCCCCAAAATGCCACCACTGCAACGAGAAGCCTTTGTTGTAACACTGTTTTCCCTATCCTATACCCTTGCCCTTTTTCCGTTCACTGTCGGGCTGACGGGCGAACCCTGGACCAGTCAATTGAGCCGTCTTCATGTGTTTGGAATTAATGTCGCGCTGTCCATCGGTGTTGTCGCCACGCGCCACGTTATGGGAATTGATCCATTGTTCCCGACGGCTGAGAGTGAACCCCAGTTGCTGCGCCGATTGGATGGTGTGTCCGCACGCGAAATCCTGCGATTGGGTGTCGACGATCACTATGTCGTCGTCTTTTTAACGGGGGGGCGGACGGAACGGTTGCTTATGCGCTTTAGCGATGCGGTCCACGAGATCGAAGGGCTATCGGGCCATACCGTTCATCGCTCTCACTGGGTTGCATCGGATGCGATCAAAGACACGGTCAAAGAAAAGGGCCGCGAAAAGCTCATCTTGATAGACGGGAGCGAAATCCCCGTCAGCCGGACCTACCGCGAAGCCCTCGTCTCTGCGGGCCTGATCTAACCACAGCATTGCCGGCCAAAGGGGCGAGAAGGGCCCGTCGCCCTGTCAGGATAACCTGCGCCTCGGAGGCTAGCAGGCCGCGCAGCGCCGGTGTATGGACCGACATCCCTCCTGTATAGGCGCCATAGGCTGGCAGGATGCAGCGGGCTTGATCAAACGCGAAACAGGCGCGTGTGGACCCTGTACCGGGCAACGTCACCTTGGGGTGATAGTGGCCCGACACCTCACCGCGTGCGTCGGGCTCGGCGATATGGCGATATGTGAGGGCGCCGATGGTCACCTCTCTGAGGTGTGAACCGCCAAGATCAAGCGGGCCTGGATCGTGGTTGCCCTCGATCCATATCCACCGACGACCTGCCTGCATCTGCATCAAGAGGGTCGTGCAACTGTCGTCAAGCGATGTCCGCCCCGCCATATCGTCGAAACTGTCTCCAAGGCAGATGACGGTTGTCGGTTGTGCCGTGGCGATATCGGCGGACAAACGGTCAAGCGTCTCCCGGACCTCGTAGGGCGGCAAGAGCGGACCGTTGTAACGCGCAATCCTGTCCGATTTGCCCAGATGCAGGTCAGACACGCATAGGACCCCGGCCGCCGCATCGAGCAGTGCACCAGAGGGAAACGCCGTAAGCTCGGTCTGGCAAAGGCTGAAAGTATGGGTGTTCATGTTGTGTTCTTAGCGATCCCGCGCCCCGCTGGAAAGGGGATCAGTCGGTCGATATTCCAGCATCTGCGAGTAGCCGGGCGGCAGCCTCTTCCACCAGACGTTCGCGCCCTTCCCCCGCGATCGGGACGCGGCCCATTTCAAGGAAAAGGGGGGCTGACAAAGGGCTGGGACGGGTCAGGACGACATGGTCGATGCGCCCAACTGTTCGCGCGATCATCTCTTCGATCCGGCCAAAATCGACAAGGCCACGGAAGGCCTCTTCTCTGGTGATCCGCATCATCAGGTGATCGGGGTCGTATTTGAGCAGGGTGTCGTACAGGATATCGGACGAGAATGTTGCCTGTCGTCCGCTCTTGCGAGCCTGGGGCAGGTTCCGTTCGATCAATCCTGCGATGGTGGCCGAGGCGCGGAAGGTCCGCTTCATGACCGCGTTGCCTTGCAACCACTTGTCAAATCCGGCCCGAAGGTCGCGGGCCTCGAACAAGGGCGCCGGATCGGTCAACGGATTCAGCCCCCAAACCAAGGTTGCGTAATCTGTTGCTACGAAACCAAGCGGGTTGAGGCCAAGTTCTTCCATCCTCTGTGTCAGCAATAGCCCGAGGGTCTGCTGGGCGTTTCGGCCTGCAAATCCGTAAAAGACCGCATGATGGCGATCATCGTAGGGAAAACTTTCGACAAGGATACGGTCGGCTTCGGGTAGCTGCGACACCTGGCGCTGCAAAGACAACCATTCCGCCGTGTGGTCCGGCAATTCGGGCCAGCTGTCCTGTCGGAACATGCGCAGGATGCGAGAGGACAGCTGGGTCGAGGTGGCGAATTTGGTCCCCATGAAGGTTGCAATCTTGGGCTTGCGGCTGGCGTCGCGGCTAACCTCCACCGTCAGTTCGCGGAGACCCTCGTAGCGGACGATCTGTCCCCCGATCAGGAAGGTGTCACCTGGGGTCAGGGTCGCAGCAAAGGCCTCTTCCACCTCGCCTAGAGGTTTGAAATTACCCTTGAGGCGGACCTTGAGGGTGTCGGTGTCCTGAATGGTGCCGATGTTCATCCGGATGCGTTGGGCGGCCCGAGGATCGCGCAGGTGCCAAAGGCCATCCGTCTCTTTCAACCGTTGCCAGCGGTCATAGGCCCGCAGGGCGTATCCGCCGGTTGCACAGAATTCCAGGCAGTCGTCAAAAGCTGCCCGGGACAGGTTGGCATAGGCACCGACGGACCGGACCTCGTGGAACAGGGTCGTGGCGTCGAACGGTCCGGCGCAGGCCCGGATCAGGATGTGCTGGCACAGGACGTCCCTTGGACCGTCTCCCTTTGGGTCGCCGTCCAGATCGTGCGCCTTGGCCGCCTCCAACGCGGCGACGCATTCGACGATCTCGAACCGGTTGGCGGGGACCAGAAGCGCCTTGGAGGGGGCGTTGTAGCGGTGGTTCGCCCGTCCGATGCGCTGGATCAGGCGTTTGACGTTCTTGGGCGCACCGACCTGGATAACAAGGTCGACGTCGCCCCAGTCGATGCCAAGGTCCAGTGAGCCGGTGCAGACGATCGCCCGAAGCTGGCCCGCCACCATCGCCGCCTCGACCCTTGTCCGCTGTTCGCGGTCAAGCGAGCCGTGGTGAATGCCGATAGGCAAATCCTCGTCATTGGCAAGCCAGAGGTTGTGAAAGAAGATCTCGGCCTGGGCGCGGGTGTTGTGAAAGATGAGGGTCGTCTTGTGCCGTTTGACCTCGGCCAAAACAGCGGGGATCGCATAGGCTGCACCGCCTCCGGACCATGGGGGGCGTTCGTCCGTGATCAGCATGGAAATGTCAGGGTCGGGGCCGGGGTCTGCGTGCAGGATGGCGCAGGGGTCGGGGTGGCAGGCCAACTGGTGGGCGATCGCGGCGGGGTCCTCGACCGTTGCCGAAAGGCCGACCCGGCGCAGGCCGGGGGCGAGGCTTTGCAGGCGGGACAGGGCCAGAAGCAGTTGGTCGCCCCGTTTGCTTTCGGACAGGGCATGGATTTCGTCGATGATGACCCTTTGCAGCCCGGCAAAGATGCGCGGCGCGTCCTCGTAGCTGGTGAGGAGCGCCAGGCTTTCGGGTGTGGTCAAAAGGATATGGGGCGGATCGGCCCTTTGCCGCCGCTTTTGTGTGTAGGAGGTGTCGCCGGTCCGATCCTCGATCCGGATCGGCAGGCCCATCTCGTTGACCGGGGTGGTCAGGTTGCGGCGGATGTCGGCGGCCAGCGCCTTGAGCGGGCTGACGTAGAGCGTGTGCAGTCCCTTGTGCGTGCCGTCCGCCAGTTCGGCGAGAGAGGGCAAGAAGCCGGCAAGCGTCTTGCCGCCGCCGGTCGGGGCGATCAGCAACAGGGCAGGGGCCCCGGCCCGGTCCAGCATCGCCTCCTGGTGCGGATGCAGGGACCAGCCGCGTGCGGCGAACCATGTGTCGAAAGCTGGGGGAAGGGCGGTCATGACGCTAAGGTGCCCTTTGACCGACAGGCGTCAAGGGGGTGTGGTGGTAAGGTGGGTCTGGACCCACCTTACGTGCCCTTTCGACGGTCCGGGTAAGGTGGGTCTGGACCCACCCTACGGGATCAATGCACGATGGCTTCCTCTCGGACGAACATGTTCGCCCAGGCCCGGTCCATCAGTTCGGGGGTCATCTGATAAGGGATGCCCTCAAATTCGCAAATCGCGATCATCTGGTCGATCAGGAAGATCGGCTGATAGTTGGCGTAGATGTTGTCGATGGTGGGGTACTTGTTTTGCAGAAGATGGATCAGCGTCGCCTCATCCAGGGGCATCTTCCGTTTCCGGGCCACCATGGCAAAGATCTTCAGGAAATCCTCCTGCGAGGGGCCGTCGATCTTGATCTTGAAGAAGATCCGGCGCAGGGCGGCCTTGTCGAAGATCTCGTTGGGATGGAAGTTGGTCGAAAAGATCACCAAAGTGTCAAAGGGCACTTCGAACTTTTCGCCTGACTGGAGCGCCAGGATGTCCCGGCTTTCTTCCAACGGCACGATCCAGCGGTTCACGATTGCCTGCGGCGGTTCCTTCTGGCGGCCAAGGTCGTCGACGATGAAAATGCCGCCGGTGGACTTCAACTGCAAGGGCGCCTGATAGGTTCGGGCGACCGGGTTATAGACCAGATCCAGCATTTCAAGCGACAGCTCGCCCCCGGTTATGACCGTGGGCCGCTCGCAACGGACATAGCGTGTGTCATAGCGCCCCGAGGTGCGGCGCAGGGAGTTGGGGTCATCCACATCTTCTTCGGCGGAGGAATGGACGATGGGATCATAGACGGTGATCACCTGGCCCGAATATTCGATCGCGCGCGGGACGTAGATCTTGTCGCCAAGGGCGTCCCTGATCCCGTTGGAGATCGAGGATTTGCCGTTGCCGGGCGGGCCATACATCAGGATCGAACGACCGGCCCCGACCGCCGGTCCAAGGTAGTCGATCAGTTCTTTTGGCAGGATCAGATGGCCCATGGCGGCGAGCAACTGGTCGCGGGTGACCTGAATATTGCGGATCGACTGTCGCTTGACCTGCTCGGCGTAAACCTCGAGGGGGACGGGCATTGCGCCGAAGTATTCGGACTGGCTCAGTGCATCGAGGGCGCGGGCTTTGCCGCCGTCGGTCAGCTGGTAGTTCATCTCGTGCGACGCGCCGGCATGCATGTTGCCCATCGCCTCGATCAGTTTCTGGCCGCGGGCAAGGTCCACCAGCTGCTGTGTGACGTTGACCGGAAGGCAGATCGTTTTGGCAATCTCACTGACCAGAGTGACGTTCTTGCGAAACATGCTTTTGATCAGGATGTCGCGCATCATCACCAGCGGAAGCCGCATCGCATCAAGAGATTTGGGTGCCGGGGGGGCAATGACACTCGTGACTTCCATGTTCATCGTGCAAATCCTTCTTGCCGCAGCAAACCTGCCGAACAAGCGGCAAATACCTTTTTAAAAGGCCTTCGGATTGTGGCGAATTGATGGAAGCGTCAGCGCCCTTTGGCGGCGGTTTCGTGCAGGACAGACCAATAGGTTGGCCCGGTGCGTCAGCCCCGTAACGCCAGGAGCAGGTAGAGGGTCAGGGTCGCAGCCAAGGGAAAGCCCATGGGAAAGCGCCGTCCGGAGGTCCAGCTTTGCCAGTCCGGCACAAGCCGGCGGATGGGTGAATTCTTGGCCAGCCGGTGAAGGGCAAGGCCGACGACAAGGCAGACCGCGAGAAGCATCGCCACCGCTGTCAGGTCGCCAAGGGCGACATAGGGGGCCGCGGCTGCGATAAACTTGGCGTCTCCTGCGCCCATGACCCGCCCGGCGTTCAGCACCATCCCGATGACAAGCATGACCGCCAGATGCGACCATCGCCAAAGATATTCGGTCAGGGGCAGGGCAAGAAACCCGAGGATCGCAAAGGCGACGGCAAGCGCCATGACGGCCTTGTTCGGGATGATCATGGCCCGAAGGTCGGACCATGCAACGAAAAGACATATGGGCAGGACGGCGGGCAAGAACCAGGCCGCCGCCGAAGCGGTGGTCACCATCTGTGCGTCAGGCCCTGTTGTCTTCCAGTGCCCGAAGGGCGCGGACGGCCTCTTCGAAGTGTTGCGGATGGGTGTCGATCGCCTCTTGCAGCAGTCCTTTACCGATCGTCAGATCGTTCTGTTTGATCGCGGTCAGGGCAAGTGTGTACAGCAGCTGCGCCCGTTCGATCTGGGTCATGGCGATGACGGGCAGATCGTAGTTGCGCTGCGCGCCACGGGCCAGAACAAGGTTGTTCTTGGCGGTGAACAAGCCGGGCTCGTGCCGCAAGGCTTCTGTAAATAGCCGTTCTGCATCGCGATAGGCGCCACGGCTTAGCTTGGAAAAGCCCCAGTTGTTGAGGGCCCTGGCCGGGGTGGTCGTCAGACCAACGGCAATCTCGTAAAAGCTGTCCGCGCGATCCCACTCTTCGTTGCTGTCGGCAACCATCGCCTCAAGGCGGTATCGTTTGAACGTCTCGTGGGTGGGGGGGATGCCGTCAAGGACGGCTTCGGCCTCGGCCCAGCGGTTGTTGCGGATCAGGGCGTCAGCCAGTTCGACCCCATCGTCCGTCACAGCCTGCGGATTTGCGACGACGGCCTGCCATGCAGGCACGGCCTCGACATTGCGTCCGGCCCGGATGAACGACGAGGCAAGGCCCCGTTGCAGATCGATCCGTTCGGGATTGCTTGCCAGGGTGCGCTGGAAATAGGTGACGGCCTCGTTCGGGTCGGCGACTGTCAGCATCATGTCATTGAGATTGCTCTCATCAATCACGTTGACGTCCTGGAGGACACGGTTGACCTCTGCGTCGCTTGATTGATCACAGGCCGCGAGGGCCATCAGCCCCACCACCGGAAGAATACTCCAAACCTTTTGGCGCATGTTGCCTGCGTCCTTTGCCTGCTCTTGCCTCTCAAAGTGGTTCAAAAGGGATGAAATTCACGTCTTCCCCGTAGACCAACTGGAACTCTTCGTTCTCTTGGGTGCTAACGTAGCCGGGATTTTCCAGTTTTGCGAGCGCCAAGCGCAGGTTGTCGCGAATCTCGTCGCTATTGCCGCTGTCCGTGGCATATGCGCGACGGAATGTTTCGGCGGCTTCGGCAATCTTGCCACGTTCCATCAGGATGACGCCCAGATTGTTCCAGGCGGCGGGGAAATCGCCTTCTTCCTGTACGGCGCGGCGGAGGAACTGTTCTGCCTGACCAAGACGGCCAAGTTGCAGATTGGCCGACCCGAGGGCTGAGAGGGTATCGACGTTCAAACCCTGCTGGCCTGCAGCGCGTGTATAGGCCTCAAGAGCAAGTTCGAATTCGCCGGCCGCCATCAGCCTGTGGCCGACGACCAGGGGATCAACTTCCTGACCATTGCGGGCAATGCCGGGGGCGTAGACGCCATCTGCTGAATCGCCAAGGCCGCCCGAAGAACAGGCGGCCAGGACGGTAAGGCTGATAAGCACAAAGCTTTTGATTGGTCGCATTGCCCCTCATGGCCGGGTTTGGCCTATGGAACGCCGCCTCCAAGCACAGTCGAAATTTCGAAAATTGACGGCCCGATCAGAATGATGAGAAGCGGGGGCACCGTCAACATCATGGTGGCCAAAGTCATCTTTGTTGGCAGCTTGTTTGCCTTTTCTTCGGCACGCATGACACGCTTGTCCCGCATTTCCGAGGCATAGACCCGGAGGGCTTCGGCAATGGATGTACCGAATTGCTGTGACTGGATCAGCACGGTGACAAAGCTGGACACGTCGGTCACGCCGCATCTTTCGGACATGTCGCGCAGAACCGAGGTTTTGTCCTTGCCGGCCTTCATTTCGTAGCTGACCAACTCATACTCTTCGGCCAATTCCGGAAAACCCGCCCGAAGCTCTTGCGAGACCCGGATAATGGATTGGTCCAGCGATTGTCCGGCTTCTACGCACACGAGCATCATGTCGAGGCTGTCCGGAAAACCGTTGACGATCGCTTCTTGCCGCATCGCCTGACGGCGGGTCACCCAGTACTTGGGCAGCATGTATCCTGCACCGCCCGGTCCCATGGAATAAAGGACCAATTGGGTCGGTGTCGGATCACCCGTTGCCGACCAGTAGATGACATATGTCACCCCGGCGAGCAGGAATGCAGTACCAAGAGCGAACTGCATGAAGTGATAGATGCGGACGGCGTTCTTGGTCCGGTAGCCGGCTTGCAAAAGTTTCAGGCGGACGGCGGAATACTCGGCCTCATCCTGTGGTTCGAGGAAGTTGGAGTATTTCTCCAGCTTGTCTTTGCCCGAAGACGTCCGCAGCCTTTCGGACTTGGGGTTCGCGACGGTCGGTTCCCGCGTTATGTTGTGCAGTTTGTCCAGCGGGTCGGCCTGCTTGCGCATCAGCACGGGCAGGGTCAAGCCGACAAGGAGCAGGCCAAGCATGCCAACCACGATCAGTGGACCGAATGGTCCCAAAAGGTCGATGAGCATCGTCTCTACGTTGGTCATGAATTCCATAATCAGTCCTCAGACCTTGATATCGACGAGGGAGCGCATGACGAAAATGTTGACCACCAGGAAGGCCGCCACAACCAGACATGCAGGGATGAAGACGGCCGTCTCTTTCACATCGTCATAATAGTTCGGCTCGATCACGTTGATCGCGACCAGGGCGACCAGAGGGAACATCGACAGGAACATACCCGACCACTTTGCTTCGGCGGTGATCGCCTTGACCCGGCGGAACAGCTTGAAGCGGGCGCGGATCACTTTGGCCAGACCGTCGAGGATCTCGGCCAGGTTGCCACCTGCGGTTTGCTGGATGGTCACGGCTACGGCAAGGAAACGCAAATCCTGCATGTCCATGCGCTCTGCCATTGCCTTGAGGCTTTCGCCCATGTCCCGACCATAGGCCGCCTCATCGGCGATGACGCCCATCTCGGAGCCAAGCGGATCAGGGACCTCTTTGGCAACGATGCCGATCGCTGACGAAAATGGGTGGCCGACACGCAAGGACCGGACCATCAGCTCGACCGCGTCGGGCAACTGTTCTTCGATAAGGCCGGTGCGTGTCTTTGCCTTGTTGTTGACCCATAGGTAGACGCCCCCGACGCCCATGAGGATCGACACCACAAGGCGGACCGAGACGTCGGTTTCAGTGCCGACCGACAGGCCAATGAATGCGACGAAGGACAGGACACCCATGATCATGATCAGCTGCTTGGGCGTAAAGGCAATGTTCGCCTTCTGAGCCTTGTTCGCCAGGATCGAATACAGCGGGATGCTGCGCGACTTCATGTGTTGCGTCATCTCCTTGCGGAGTTGGTCAAGCACCTGTTCGCGGTTGCCACCCTTGTCCAGCAGTTCCAACCGGCGATTGACCCGGCTGTTGAGGCTGATCGATTTGCCAAAGACGGTCAGATAGATGCCTTCGACAAGCACAAGAACGGCGATAAAGATCAAGCCGTAAATAATTGGTTCGGCTGAGATGACCATTGTGCTTACTCCGCAGCGAAGGGTTCAAAGATCGAGGCAGGCAGATCGTAGCCCCACAAGCGGAAGCGGTCGGAGAAGTGCGAACGCACTCCGGTGGCCGTGAAGTGGCCGATAATCTTGTTGTCGGGCGTCAGTCCGACGCGCTGGTAGCGGAACACCTCTTGCATCGAGATGACTTCGCCTTCCATGCCGGTGATCTCGGTGATGGACACCATCCGGCGCGAACCGTCTTGGAGGCGGCTTGCCTGAACGATCAGGTTCACAGCCGAAGCGATCTGGGAACGGACCGCCTTAATCGGCATCTCGATCCCGGCCATCGCGATCATGTTTTCCAGACGGCTCACCCCATCGCGGGCAGAGTTGGCGTGGATCGTGGTCATGGATCCGTCGTGGCCGGTGTTCATGGCCTGAAGCATGTCGATGACTTCTTCGCCGCGGGTTTCCCCGACGATGATCCGGTCGGGTCGCATCCGAAGCGCGTTTCGTAGACAGTCGCGCTGGGTCACGGCGCCTTTGCCCTCAACGTTGGGGGGGCGGCTTTCCATACGGCCAACGTGGGTTTGCTGAAGTTGAAGTTCGGCCGTATCCTCGATGGTCAGGATGCGTTCGTTGTTGTCGATAAAGGACGACAGTGCGTTAAGCGTCGTCGTCTTGCCCGAACCTGTACCGCCCGAAACGATGACGTTGAGGCGGGTTGCGACGGCGGCTTGCAAATAGGCGGCCATTTCTTCGGTGAAGGCCCCGTATTTGACCAGATCGTCGATGGCCAGCTTGTCCTTCTTGAATTTTCGGATCGAGACAAGGGACCCGTCAACGGCAATCGGGCTGACCATCGCGTTGAAACGCGAGCCGTCGCCAAGACGGGCGTCGACGTATGGGTTGGATTCGTCAACGCGCCGGCCGACAGCCGACACGATCTTGTCGATGATCCGAAGCAGGTGACGTTCGTCCTTGAAGGTAACGTCGGTCAGCTCAAGTTTGCCGGATCGTTCCACAAAGATCTGCTGGGGGCCGTTGACCAGAATGTCGTTGACCGTATCGTCCTTTAGCAGAGTTTCTAACGGACCAAGGCCGCGAACTTCGTCGTAAAGATCCTGGCTGAGGTGCTGGCGCTCCTCTCGATTGAGAACAACGCCCATGTCTTCGAGCGTTTCGGTGGCGATGGCGTTGATTTCTGCGCGCAGGTCAGCTTCCGTTGCCTTTTCAAGGGCAGCAAGGTTGAGGTTGTCCAGAAGCGCCTTGTGCAGATCAAGTTTGATCTCGAACAGGCGCTCCTTGCGCTTTTTCTCTTTTGCGACTGGCGCGGCCTCGGCCGGTTTGCCCCGGTTCGCCTGCATCAGCGACTTCTTCGGGGCCTCTTGAGGCGCCGAAGCCGCGATCGGTGTTACCGTCGCGGTTGGGCGTTCTGTAGGCTTTGGGGCCGGACGGTCAGGTTTCTTGAATTTTGAAAACATCTGGTTATGCCCTCTTTGCCTTTACCGCATCGGATTGGTTCACCTCGTGCACCGACTTCGCCAGCTTGGCGATTTCCTTGCGGAGTGCGTTCTTGGGGATGCCATCGGACATCGGAACACCATGGTCAGCATTCTGACTGACTTGGCGACCGCCGTCGGGCAAAAGCACCTCGATTGAAATGCCAAGGGACTCGGCCAGACGCTTCACCCGGCTCTTGCCATTCAGGTCGGTGAAGCCCGGCGCCCGGTTCAGGATAAAGCGCAGCTTCTCGAACGGCAGGTCTTCGGATTGCAGCGCCCGCTTGAGCCGGAGGGCATTCTGTGCGGAACGCATGTCCAACTCGAGCATGGCAAAGTAGACGTGCGCGGCCTGAAGAACGGCCTCGGACCAGTCAATCATCGTGGCAGGAAGATCGATGATGACGTAGTCGAAGTTGACCCGCGCCATCTCGATGATCCGGTCGATATCGGGCGGGCCGATCAGATCCAGCGGGATCATGTCCGTCGGCGAGGTCAAGACGTGAAGTTTTTGATTGTAGGACAACAACGCTTGCATGAAGGCTTCGCTGTCCATTGCTTCAGTATCGGACAGCAGTTCCAGAACGGCCTCGCGGCGGGGCAGGTCGAGATAGGTGGAGACCGTGCCGAATTGCAGGTCAAAGTCCAAAAGACAGACCCGCGGCGGGTCCGCTTTGTCGATGTTGGCCAGTTCCCAGGCAAGGTTCACGGCAAAGGTTGTCGAGCCCACGCCGCCAGCCATGCCAAAGACCGGGATAACAACGCCGTTGCGGTCGCCTGTGGCCTTGAGAGTGTTGCGCATCTCGGCTGAGACCGCCGGCTCTGGATCGGGTGTTTGCACCCGCTTGATGGCTTCGGCCAATTCCCCTTCGGGCAGCGGGTAGGGCACGAATTCATCGCCCCCTTCGCGCAGCAGCTGGTGCAGGGCGCTCGGGCTCACGTCCTCGGCAATCAGGATGACCTTGATCTTGTTGGTCTTTGCTGCCGCGATGATCTCAAGGATCAGGGAAAGATCCTTTTCGTCCTCAGCGTCCAGGGCAATAGCCACGAATTCAAGCTGCGACGCGTCGGGCTGGTCAAGGAAGGCCGTCGCATCGTTGAACGTCAGGTCACCCCAGTTCTCGCCCAATGCCGCTTCCATATCTTCGATCAGAAGATCAAAGATCTGGACATCACGGCTGATGGTGCAGGCCACGATTGGCTGCGGTTCAGGCTGAAGTGCTGCACTGGTGCTCATTACATCAAATTCCTTCGTCATTCGGGCGAACAGGGATCTCCCCTGCAGTCTCGAGCCACTCAAGCGAGCGACCGGACCTGTCCCATTGACGCTAAGGTCGTCGATGAACGTGACCAGATTGGGGCCGAAAAGCTGTAATTGTTTGGTATCGTGCTACGATCAGTCGAAAGATCGCCTGTTGTTGATCGCAACCGCGAAAAACAAAAAAGGCGCGCGAATCTGTCGCACGCCCTTTCTTCGTTGATAATTCTTACTGACCGGTTGCCAGCTCGCTGCCTGTGATGCCACCGATGGTTGGCTCAATTGCGGCACTGGCCACATAGTCACGGAAGATGATCTCGGCATACTTTCCGTTCAACTCGCCCGGTGTATCTTCGACGAAACCCGAAACCTCGGTCACGGTGCGCCTGTTCGCTCGCTCGCGTCCTTCTGTAACGATCAGGGGCTGCGTCTCACCGCGTGATACGACGGCCTCAAGCCGGGACCGGCTTATGCCCTGTCGGGACAGGAAGGCGACCACAGCCTGTGCGCGGCGCATGCCAAGGCCCTGATTATAGGCGTTGGACCCGACAAGGTCGGTGTGGCCGTAGACCCGGAACCGGACTTCCGGGAACTGTCTGATGAAATCCGCCTGGCGGGCGAGGATCGACTGGGCCTGCTGGTCCAATGCCGCTGAATTAAACGCGAAGTTCACGGTCGTTGGAACCTCTGCGGCGAACCTTCGGGCCAGATCAATCCGGAATGCCTCGCTATCGCTGTTGATCGCGAGGTTCTGGTTAACGGCCGTCCCGAAAGCTCCGGCATCGCCATCAATGCCGACTTCGCGGTCCGAGATGGAGAACGCGCTGTTGTTGCACGCCGAAAGTGTCACGGCCATGGCCAGACCTAGAACAAGGTGTTTCATCGCGTTGCGCCCTCCTCAATCAAGCACGTAGCCGTAGGACCCGCTAAAGTCCTGCCGCGCCACTTCCCCAGCACCACCGGTGGTGGGGCCGTCGTTGGCAACACGGCCGAACAGGAACAGATCGGCTTCGCTTGGCGGCCGGACCCGGTCGGTCGGCAGGGCATAGACCTCTCCGCGTGTCGGCGTGACAAGGTGCGGCGTGACGATGATGACCAGTTCGGTCTGCTGCCGGGCATAGTCCGCGCTGCGGAACAATGCGCCAAGGACAGGGATATCGCCCAGCCATGGCACCTGGCCTGCCAGGTCGCGGAAGTCGTCCTGCAAGAGGCCTGCAATTGCAAAGCTTTCGCCATCGCGCATCTCGACCGTGGTCGAGGTTTCGCGGCGACGGAACGCGTCGACTGTAAAGTTACCCTGCGTGATGCCGTTAGAGGGGTCGATCGACGACACCGCGGCTTCGATCTCAAGGTTGATCAGGTCACCGTCAACGACACGGGGCACAAAGTTCAGTTCAACACCAAAAGGCTTGTACTCGATCGTGATCGTGCCGCTGTCCTGGCTGACCGGAACAGGATATTCGCCACCGGCGAGGAACCGGGCCTCCTGACCGCTCAAAGCGGTAAGGTTAGGTTCGGCGAGTGTGCGGACCATGCCGCGTGATTCCAACGCTTCAAGCAGGATGCCAACCTCGATCCCACCGGCGTTGAAGCCAAGAAGCATTGCGCCGTTGTTTTGGCTGGTGCTGGGCACGTTTCCGGTGAAGGCGTTTGCGATTGCGCCGGATGTGTTAAGCGTGTTCGTGCCAGAGCTTACGCCAAGATCGCCGCCCAGACCGACACCACCAAGGGCCAGAGAGGATGAAAGCGACTGGCTGACGGACCGCTGCATTTCGGCAAACTGGACCCTCAGCATGACTTGCTGTGTGCCCCCGACGGTCATCAGGTTCGAAACACGGTCCGGCGCATAACGCTGAGCGAGTTCAAGGGCCCGGTCAAGCTTCGCTATCGAACTTACCGTGCCTGAAAGAACGATGCCGCTGTTGGCTGTTCTGACTTCGATCGGCTCTCCGGGCAGGATCTGCTCAAGCCGCTCTTTGAATTCTGCGATGTCGGGGGTGACGTGCACTTCGACATTGGTGATCAGGCTACCATCGGCGCCAAGGATCGTCAGTGTGGTGCGCCCCGGCTCTTTGCCCAGCACATAGATGGTGCGGTCGGACAGCGACGAGATGTCCGCGATGCCCGGGTTTGCGATCGAAAGCTCTGCGAATGGAACGTCACTTTCGACGACCACGGCCCGGTTCATAGGGACCTGAAGCGCCGATGACGGCGCTCCACGCAGAATGCTTAGCGTTTCCGCATGCACACTGGCGGGTGCCGAAGCAAACGCCAAAGTTAGGCCAGCCAATGCCGCCTTGATAAACCTGTCATATTTCATGTGACCTGCCTCTCCGATCACTACTGCAAGCGGGAGTTTTTCCCGTCGTTCAGTACAGACTGACCGCAAGAGGGCTTTTTTGCAAGAATCAATGTCTTGCCGCTTCAATCTAATGTGGATAACCCGCAACAGTTGTCCGAAGGGCACAATAGAATGAGCGCGCCATTTCGGCGCGCTCTAATTAAAGCAGTCATGTTTTGGTCAATTAACCTTGGTCAGTTGGTGCAGGGGATCGGAATTTCCACTACGTCTGCGCCGCGCCGTGTCCGAATGGTGCAAACCCTTTCCATCTCGGGTGCGGCCTCAACTGTGCGCTGTTCTTCCTCAATACCCAGAAGGCTGCGTTGGTTAACTTCGATGGCTTCGGCAACAGTATCATCCGTCAAACCGACAAGTGACAGTGACAGTTTGCCCGTCGCCTGTGCCTGAGCAAGGTTCGCAACCTGCTGCGGCGTCACCTCGACTGTAACCGTCCGGGCGACCTGCGCGCCAGAACGGTCCGCGCTGGACGTCTGGTCGACCGCCACGAGCGGCAATGCAGTTTCGATCAACTGGGTCACATCCTGGCCATTCTGGGCGCCGGTGCGGACAGAACCGGTCCAATAGACGTCAACGCGATCCCCCGGACGCAAGAAACCGGAGACGCCCGAAGCGACATCGACCGAAATCGTGAAGGCACGCATGCCGGGCGCAAGGCGCGTCGTGATCCCTGCAGATTCACCCGGTTCCGTTACCTTGACAGCCAAGACCGGCTCGTTCGGCTCCATCTGCCGGATGACGATACGGGGCACATCGGTGCCGCGAGGGAACAGTTCCTCTGCGGTGCGGTACACACCCTCGGGCAGGAATGGTTCTGCATAGCGCACCATGATCAGGTCATCGGTTGTAAGGGGCTCGCCATAGCCGATGGTCCGTTTGACGGCGATGACATCGACCGTCGGGACCTGGGCCGCGGCTGCCGCCCGCTCGCGGGCAAGCGCGGCGCCTTGTTGCTCAAAGTAGCCCTGAACCATGTAGACAGCAAAGCCTGCAAGCCCAAGTCCGATGATTAACACAAGTCCAAATACTGCTCTCATTTTGCTCTACTTTCATTTCCAGTTGGTCGTCTGAATATGAGACGACGGTTGGAACGACGGCGTCCTTTGGTTGGTTTCCCAATGCCTCAGCGGGCCAAGAAGCCCCTTATTCCAGTTTGAAGACGACCCAAAGCTCGCACCATGAAGCCTGAGGTGATGACCACCCGGCCAGGGAGATTGCGGCGTCTTCCTCTTTCAAGATTTGAACACACGAATGCGTCATAGGGTTCCTGTCCTCACTGGTCCGCAAAAATTAGGCGGTCGACAACCATTGTGCTTTGGGATTCTGGCAACAATTAGTCATCATTGCAGCGGACTCCGGATCACTGTTTGAATCCTTGAACAAACAGTGGAGACGAAGGGCAGTGGGTCCTGATCAAATCTACTGAAGGCAAATGAAAAAAGCCGCGCTCAACAGCGCGGCTTTCGGGTTCATGGCTATATCTATTAGAACGCCATGGTCGGGATTTCGGTCTGAAGCTCTTGGTCGATGTTCGACGCCATGACCTCGGCACCGTTGGAAACGGAGGTCAGAACTGCAGCGCCCAGGCCTACGATTGCTGCGGTCAGGACGACCCAGTCAACAGTCACGGCACCAGCTTCGTTTGCACGGAAAGATTTGATAAAGTTGAGCATTGGAAAATTCCTAGTAGTTAGTTTGGTTGGTAGGGCTAAATAAGGAAGATGCCACTTTGGACATCAGCCATGGTGAAGCAGGCCAGAACCGTGGATTGGGTTCGGGCTTTTGGATCAGTCGTTGGGTTTAGAAAGCGACTGAAGGAATCTCCGTCTGCAACTCTTGGTCGATGTTCGACGCCATGATCTCAGCACCGTTGGATACGGAGGTGAGAACGGCAATGCCCAGGCCCACGATGGCTGCGGTCAAAACGACCCAGTCAACAGTTACGGCACCGTCTTCGTCAGCGGAGAAGCTTTTTGTAAAATTTAGCATAGAATAACTCCTGGTATGTAAAAGACGATGACACCGCTTAGGACCTCGTTAGAGGGGAAGGCGGCCAGACCCTGTTTGGCAGATCTGGCCATGGGATCAGTCGTCCAGATTAGAAAGAGATTGTTGGGACGGCAGTCTGCAGTTCTTGGTTGATGTTCGATGCCATGATCTCGGCGCCGTTCGACACGGAAGTAAGAACTGCAATGCCCAGACCTACGATGGCTGCGGTCAGAACGACCCAGTCAACAGTCACGGCACCGTCTTCGTCTGCATGGAAGGCCTTGATAAAGTTAAGCATAATATTCTTCCTCAGGTTTAAAATGGATGGTGCTTCAAGAGCACCGAAGAAAACGAGTTGATTTGAAAACCATGTAAAAGGGATAGCCTAAAAAAATCTTGGGTGAGCCAGGTTTGATCGTCTAATCCTGGCTCCTTCGTCTCGCGCTTCGCTTAGAACGTTACGGTTGGGACCGCTGTCGTAAGCTCGCGTCCGATGTTCGAAGCCATCCGCTCCGCACCATTGGACACCGAGGTCAAAACAGCTATGCCTAGGCCTACGATAGCGGCGGTCAGCACAACCCAGTCAACAGTCACAGCTCCGTCTTGTTCGTCACGAAAGCACTTGATAAAGTTCAACATTCTTAAAGCCCTCCTCAGGGTTGTCACTCGTTACTACCCTCTGGATCATCTCGGACCGGCCTCTTCTTGGCCCAATCCCCGTCTGGGATGAGTGGATATAGCCCTTCGAATGCGGCGGCATTGGGGCCTGTTTCGATCTTTTTCAAAGCGTCGACGTTTTCTTCATTAATTTCTCAAGTAAATGAAAATAAAGCGAAATGGTCGAATATTTCTTGTCGAAAATCGGGCCAAACCGCCCTGTGCGTGTCGTTTGCACCCTATAGTTGCAGCATTCTTTCAACGCTATCTGGTCTGATTGCTTCCAATGCATAATACTTTACCCAACAAGAAACTGAGGCAGGACACGCGCGCATGACGCGACTATCTATGATGGCTATGTCCGTCGGGCTGATTTTCGCTCAATCGGGGCCTGTTGTTTCACAGGCCGAGCCTCTGGACCGGTTGCAGCCGGACTTTACCTTTAGACGGGTCACAGTCCCGACCGGGACGACCGGCAGCCGTATCAACGTGCAGATCGATCCTGCTGCCCCAAGTGCCCTGGGCGCACCCCGGCCCGTTACCGCCAGAAACACCGTCGATCTTTCCGATCTTGGCGTCGTTGTCCCGGCACCGAGTGGGTTTGAATGGTTTTGGGCCACGATCTCGCCCCGGCTTGCCGATAGTGGGCCAGGGCGACTTGAGCAGGCGGTGCGCGCCCTTGAGGCTGCCCCTGCCGGAACCAGTGCCCCGGTCCCGCGCATCCAGACCCTTCAGGACATCGCCAGCGCGCATGGTATCGATATCCTGCGCGCGACAATCGGGACCAAGGTGTCACCCGCCCTTGTCCTGGCTGTCATCTCGGTCGAAAGTGCAGGGCAAGATCAGGCGGTCAGCACGGCAGGTGCGGCTGGGTTAATGCAGTTGATGCCGGCGACGGCCGAACGGTTCGGCGTCGCAGACCGACTCGTCAGTGCCGAGAATATTCGTGGCGGGGTGGCCTATCTGGACTGGTTGCTGGGCCATTTCGATGGCGACCCGGTTCTGGCCCTTGCCGGATACAACGCGGGCGAAGGATCGGTGCGGGACAACGCGGGCGTGCCGCCCTATGCCGAGACGCGGGCCTATGTTCCCAAGGTCCTTGCCGCCTGGACGGTTGCCCGGGGGCTGTGTCAAACGCCGCCGGTGTTGATCAGCGACGGATGTGTGTTTGCGGTTAATAACCTCTGAGGCCCCGCGAGCGGAGGGTTCGGACCCTCCGGGGGGAATATTTTCAGCAAGAAAAAGCGCTCAGACGTTGAACAGATCGGCCCATTCGGGGTGTTTGCGCCGTTGGGCGTTCACGTAGGGGCAAAGCGGGACGATCTTGAACCCTTCGGTGCGGGCATCTTCCAATAGCCGGTCGAGCAGACGCCTGCCGACGCCCTGACCCTCAAGGCCCGGGGCGACGGCGGTGTGGTCCGCAATCACCAGGCTGGGCGAGGCGATGGAATAGGTCAGCTCGCTTTCGCCTTCGGCGGTGGTCAGGACATAGCGGCCCTTTGTGCCGCTCACTTCCCGTCTGATGTCGGGGCTAGCTGTCATCCGGGGTCTCTTTGGCCGCCGTCTTAGCCGCCGTCTTGGCTGCGGTCTTTTTCGCTGCGGGTTTTTTGGCTGTCGTCTTTTTGGCTGTGGTCTTTTTTGCTGCCGTCTTGGGCGTGGCGACTGCCTTGGGTTTGGCTTTCGCCTTGCCCTTGCCGCCCTTGGAGGCCTTTTCGTTCACCAGAGCGATCGCCATCTCGAGCGTCATGTCTTCGGGCGCGGTCTCTTTTGGGATCGTGGCGTTGACCTTTTCCCATTTCACATAGGGACCATAGCGCCCTGCCATCACGTTGAGGGCGCCGCCATCGGGGTGTTCGCCCAGCTCTTTGAGCGGTGTTGCCGCGGCACCGCGACCGGCCCCGCGCGAGGCGGCCTTTTGCGCCAGCACCTCGACCGCGCGGTTCATGCCGATCGTGAAGACCTCATCCACTTCTTTGAGGTTTGCATAGAGCTTGTCATGTTTCACGAAGGGACCAAAGCGTCCGATCCCGGCCTCGATCATCACCCCATCCTCTGGGTGGGGGCCAACCTGACGCGGCAGGCTGAGCAGGAGAAGGGCCTTTTCCAGGTCGATCTCGCTGGCTTGCCAGCCTTTGGGTAGGCTTGAGCGGGGCGGTTTGGGGACATCCTCGGTCACTTCGCCGCGTTGGACGTAGGGACCGAATCGCCCGTCGCGCAGAGTGATCGGATCGCCATCGTCATGGCCCAGAAGCTTGCCATCAGGGCCGATGGCGGTCCCTTCCAATCCTGGTGGGCCGAAGGGCCTGGTGTAGCGGCATTCGGGGTAGTTGGAGCAACCGATGAACGCCCCGCCCGACCGTGCGGTGCGCATGGAAAGCCGCCCCGCCCCGCAATTGGGGCACAGCCGGGGGTCGGTGCCTTCGGCATTGGGCGGAAAGAGATGCGGTTCGAGGACCTCGTTGATCTTTTCCAGGACATCCGTGATCCGCAACTCGGCCGTTTCGGCGATGGCGGCTGAAAAGTCCCGCCAAAACCTGCGTAGGACGTCCTTGTAGTCGGCCTCACCGGCGCTGACCTTGTCGAGCTGGTCTTCGAGGTCTGCAGTAAAGTCATATTCGACGTATTTGTGGAAGTAGTTCGACAGGAAGACCGTAACGAGCCGGCCCTTGTCCTGAGGGATCAGGCGGCCCTTGTCCTTGGACACATAGTCCCGTTCCTGGATCGTGGTGACGATCGAGGCGTAGGTGGAGGGGCGGCCGATCCCCAGCTCTTCCATCCGTTTGACCAATGTCGCCTCGGTGTAGCGGGGCGGTGGCTGGGTAAAGTGCTGTTCGGGGGTGACGTCCTTTTTGGCGGCCGCTTCGCCCTGGCTGATCTGGGGCAGACGCTTGTCATCGTCGTCGGTCACGGAATCATCGCGGCCTTCTTCGTAGATCGCGATGAATCCTTCGAACAAGACGACCTGACCGGTGGCCCGCAGGCCGACCTGGCCGTCGCTGCTGCCGATTTCGACGGTGGTCCGCTCCATCCGGGCGGCCTCCATCTGGCTGGCGATGGTGCGTTTGTAGATCAAGTCATAAAGCTTGCGCTGGTCGGCGTCGCTGATCCGGGCCTGTTCTGCAGACAGCATCATGTCTGTTGGCCGGATACATTCGTGGGCCTCTTGCGCGTTCTTGGCCTTGTTCTTGTACATCCGGGGTGAGGAGGGGACGTATTTGTCGCCGAACTTTTCCTTGATCGCCTCGCGGGCGGCCATGACGGCCTCGGGTGCCATGTCGATCCCGTCGGTCCGCATGTAGGTGATAAGGCCTGCCTCGTAGAGCCTTTGCGCCGCGCTCATCGTCTGGCGAGCGCCCATCGAGAATTTGCGGCTCGCCTCCTGTTGCAGGGTCGAGGTCATGAAGGGTGGTGCAGGGTTGCGGCTGGCGGGTTTCGCCTCAACCGACTGAACGGTCAGGTCGCGCGAGCGGATGGCCTGAACGGCCAATTCGGCCGCCGTCCCGTCCTGCAGGTCGAACTTGTCGAGCTTCTTGCCGGCGAGCGTGGTCAGTCGCGCCTCGTAGGACTGGCCGCGCGGAGTGGCAAGCTGCGCGGAAACGGTCCAGTATTCCTGGGCGCGGAAGGCCTCGATCTCCATTTCGCGCTCAACGATGAGGCGCAGGCAGACGGATTGCACGCGGCCTGCCGATTTTGCCCCGGGCAGCTTGCGCCAAAGGACGGGCGACAGGTTGAAGCCGACTAGGTAGTCCAGTGCCCGGCGGGCCAGATAGGCCTCCACCAGGGGGGCATCGACCTGACGGGGGTTTTTCATCGCCTCGGTCACGGCGGCCTTGGTGATGGCGTTGAACACAACCCGGCTGACGGGGGTGTCCTTTTTGATCGCCTTGCGGGCCAAAAGTGCCTCTGTCAGGTGCCACGAAATCGCCTCGCCCTCGCGATCGGGGTCGGTGGCGAGGATCAGTTCAGGGTCGTCCTTGAGCGCGTCTGCGATGGCCTTGACATGCTTGCGCGAGTCGGCGGCGACCTCCCACAACATGGCAAAGTCGTCGTCCGTGTTTACTGATCCGTCCTTTGGCGGCAGGTCACGGACGTGACCGAAGGACGCCAGAACCGTGTAGTTGGATCCAAGATAACTATTGATTGTCTTGGCCTTAGCGGGCGATTCGACAACGACGACTGGCATGATGACCTCTGGACTTGACTTGCAGCGCTTATGGCCGCGCAACATGTGCGGTCGATCCGTCGAATGTCAATGCGGGGAAACCCCCCTTTGAACAAGGTCACGCGACAGCCCTTTAGGGCTGGAAATTCGGGTCATGTTTTGGCGAGGTCAAACTGCCCGGGTGATCATTCCGCCGGCCTGTCGGACGATCTGGCCCGACAGTTCCAGATCGGTCAGGGCCGGGGCGATGCCCTCGCTTGAGGTCGACAGATCCCGGATCAACTGGTCCTCTGCCAGGGGCGAGGGGCCAAGACGGTCGAGGATCAGGCCATGAAGCGCTGCGGTTTCCTGCAGGCTGCGTTTTGGTTTTGCGTGGCGTTCCGTTGGTGGGCGGAGGGGCGTGGCGGTGGCGGTGTTGGGGCCTTCTGTTCCGTCGCCGAGGTGCTCAATCACGTCCTGTGCAGAGCGGGCCAGTTGGGCCCCGTCGCGCAGCAACAGGTTGCATCCGGCGGCCCTTGCATCGAAGGGGTGGCCGGGGACTGCAAAGACCTCTCGCCCTTGGTCAAGTGCGGTGCGCGCGGTGATCAGGCTGCCGGACTTTGCCGCCGCCTCGATCACGACAACGGCCTGCGACAGTCCCGAAACGATCCGATTGCGCGTCGGGAAATGGCGGGCCTGCGGTTGCAGTCCCATGGCCTGCTCTGACAGGATCAGCCCGCGTTCGCCGATCCTTTCGGCCAGGGACGTATTTTCTGCCGGATAAATGATGTCGACGCCGCCTGCCATCACGGCGACCGTTCCGTTTGCAAGAGCAGCGTCGTGGGCCGCGGCATCAATGCCACGCGCAAGGCCCGAGACGACGACATAGCCAGCCGCCCCAAGGTCCGCGCTGATCCTTCGGGCCATCCGCGTCCCGAGGGAAGATGCATTGCGGGCACCGACAAGGGCGATCATTGGCCGGTCCAACAGTCGGCCGTCACCAATACACCACAGAAACGGCGGCTGATCCTCCAGCGACGTCAATGCCTTTGGGTAGGCATCTTCCCAATGGCAGATCAGTCTGGCCCCGCGTTGCCGCGCCGCCTTCATCTCTGACAGGGCGACAGGTTCAGGGCAGGGGGTGTAGTCGTCAATCCCCGCAGCCCGGGCCACGTTTGGCAGGGCGGCAAGGGCGGCCGATGCGCTGCCATGTTCGGCCAACATCCGCCAATAGGTCGCAACTCCGACCCGGCGAGAGCGCAACAGGCGAAGACAGGAGAGTCGTTCGTCTTCCATGGTGGGTGGGAGTGGGGGGTGAGTGGAAGAAGGTGTTGCCCCGGCCATCCTGAACCTCGTCCTGTTGCAGGAATAGGTTTAGGAGGTTGGTGGTTAACGCCAGGTGAATCAAACTGAGTTTCTTTCGCCTTTCGTGCCAACAATGGGCTTGATCCTGATCAAGGCGCGGGGGCCGTTAACGCGCCACCCTTGTTTTAAACAGGAGGATCGCCATGACCAACATCACCCAACGTCGCCACCAACTCACCACTCGCCGGGCCGAGCTTTTGTCCCGGGCCGAAGCCATCGAAGCCGAGCTTGTCTCGCACGACACCAAGGACTGGGATGACCTCGCGACCGAGCGGGAGGCCGACGAGGTTCTGGAGGGCATGGAGATGAGCGCAGCTCAGGAGATCGCGCAGATCGACGCCGCCCTGAACCGGATTGACGCAGGCAATTATGGCGTCTGCGTCAAATGCGGGGAAGAGATCGCGGAGGCCCGGTTGGACCTGCTGCCCGCGACCCCGCTTTGCCGGGCCTGCGCGATCTGACGGCGCCTAGGCCGCTGCACCCCCGACAGTCAGCCCTCCGATCAGAAGCGAGGGCTGGCCGACACCGACGGGCACCCATTGCCCGGCCTTGCCGCAATTGCCGATACCGGGGTCCAGCGCCATGTCATTCCCGATTGCCCTGATCTGCTTGAGCGCCGTCGCACCGTCACCGATCAGCGTTGCCCCCTTGACCGGTGCCCCGACCTTGCCGTTGCGGACGCGGTAGGCCTCGGTGCAGGAAAAGACGAACTTGCCCGAGGTGATGTCGACCTGCCCCCCACCAAAGCCGACGGCATAGATACCATCCTGCAACTCGGCCACCATATCGGCCGGGGCGGCGGTGCCACCCAGCATGTAGGTATTGGTCATGCGCGGCATGGGGATATGGGCATAGCTTTCGCGCCGTCCGTTGCCCGTAGCCGGAACACCCATGAGCCGGGCATTCTGCCGGTCCTGCATGTAGCCGACCAGAACCCCATCCTCGATCAGGATATTCCTGGCCGAAGGGGTGCCTTCGTCATCCACCGTGATAGAGCCCCGACGGTCAGGGATGGTTCCATCATCAAGGACCGTGACCCCTTTGGCCGCCACCTGTTGGCCCATCAGACCGGCAAATGCGGATGATCCCTTGCGGTTGAAATCGCCCTCCAGGCCATGGCCGACAGCCTCGTGCAGCAGGATGCCGGGCCAACCCGGCCCAAGGACGACATCCATCATGCCAGCCGGGGCCGCCTCGGCCTCGAGGTTGACCAGAGCGATGCGCAGGGCCTCTTGCACGGCGCCTTCCCAGTGGTCCCGCCCGATCAGCCCGATCAGCCCATGCCGGCCACCGGCCCCGGCGCCGCCACCTTCGCGTTTGCCGTTTTCCTCCACGATGACGCTGACGTTAAGTCGAGACATTGGGCGGATGTCCGTGACCAACGTGCCTTCGGGGCGCAGAATCACGACTTCCTGGTAGCTGGCCGACAGGGTGGCAGAGACCTGAACGACGCGCGGATCAAGGCCGCGGGCGTAGGCGTCGATCTCTTTCAGGACGTCGACCTTGACCGAAAAGGACGTGCCTTCGACCGGGTCTTCGTCCGAATACAGCTTTTGATTGGTCCCGACGGGTCCGTCCGCAAGGGTGCCGCCGCCCGCGCCCACGGCAAGGCGGGCGGTTTCGGTCGCACGGCGCAGGGCGTGTTCATCAATGGTCGTCGAATGGGCGTAGCCCGCCGTTTCACCCCGAACCGCACGTAGGCCGAATCCCTCAGAGGCGTCGTAGCTGGCCGATCTTAGTCGCCCGTCGTCAAAGGACGTCACTTCGGACCGGCGCCGTTCGAGGAACAGTTCGCCATCGTCGGCCCCTGCAACAGCCTCGCGCAGCAACGCAAGGGCCTGATCCTGATCAAGGGCTGTTTCGAAGGGACGGAAGGGGTCTTGGGCCATTGCTGGTATTCCTTGTTCCGGGCCGGGGCCCAATTGAGGGGTCCAGGCCATAAAAGCGTCCGTTTGCCGCAACCGGACTTCTTGTGATGCGGTTCAGGATATGTGAAGAGACTTCCGAGACAATCGGATTCCACCAAGGTGGGGTCCAGAGAGCCCGAAGCAAGGGCCTCACGGAAGGGAACGACATGCAAATGACCAAGATGTTCAGCCTTTTCGCAACGAGCATAGGGGCCGCAATCGCTGGCACCGCCGTTGCGGCACAGACCGCGATCGAGGACCTGCCGATCATCGGCCAGCCTACCGACGGCGCAATGGGCTGGCAGCCTGCCGCGACAGAGCTTGCGCGCGATATCCATTGGCTCGATGGTATGATCCTCGTGATCATCACGGCCATCACCCTGTTTGTGACCGGCTTGTTGGTCTTTGTGATCATGCGCTTCAACAGCCGCTCAAATCCGACGCCCGCCACATTCACCCACAACTCGCCCCTCGAAGTGGCCTGGACGATTGTGCCAGTGGTTATCTTGGTCTTTATCGGTGCGTTTTCTCTGCCGGTTCTGTTCAAACAGCAGGAAATCCCCGAGGCTGACATCACCATCAAGGTCACGGGCTACCAGTGGTACTGGGGCTACGAGTATGTCGACGAGGCTGTGTATTTCGATAGCTTCATGCTGGCTGAAGATGAGCTGGCCGACTACGGTTACGACGAAAGCCTGCACCTTCTGGCGACTGACACGGCAGTTGTTGTTCCCGTTGGTGCGACGATCGTCATGCAAGTGACCGGGGCAGATGTCATTCACTCTTGGACGGTCCCGGCCTTTGGTGTGAAACAGGACGCCGTTCCCGGACGTCTGGCCCAGCTTTGGTTCGCAGCCGAGCAGGAAGGCGTCTACTTCGGCCAATGCTCTGAGCTGTGCGGTCAGGCGCATGCTTACATGCCCATCACGGTTAAGGTCGTTGCACAAGAAGTCTACGATGAGTGGCTGGCATCGGCCAAGGAAGACTACCCGGCCAGCTAGGTCCGGCTAAGAGCCTGGGGTGGAGCCCCACCTTCCCCGGTGGGCCGCTTTGAGGCGCTGGGGGTGCGGAAATAAGGGTCGGGCTATATCGCCCGACCTCTGGCTAGAAAGGGCACGGTTCGCCCGACAAGGATGATGATGACTGATGCGAGCCTGACAGAAGCGATGCAGTCCGACGCCCGCACGGGCGAGGCCGGGATGGGTGACTACTTTGCCCTTCTAAAGCCGCGGGTGATGTCGCTGGTCGTGTTTACCGCATTGGTGGGCCTGCTGGTTGCGCCGGTTGGGATCCACCCGTTTATCGGGTTTGTTGCTATTTTGTGTATCGCTGTCGGGGCTGGCGCCTCGGGCGCGCTGAACATGTGGTGGGACGCCGATATTGACGTCCTGATGAAGCGGACCGCGAAACGGCCAATCCCGGCGGGCAAAGTCACCCCGCAAGAGGCGCTGGGCCTTGGGCTTGCCCTGTCAGGCTTTTCGGTCGTCCTGCTTTGGCTGGCGACCAATGCCTTGGCAGCCGGTCTGCTGGCCTTTACGATTTTCTTCTACGCCGTGATCTATTCCATGTGGCTCAAGCGGTCGACGCCGCAGAACATCGTCATTGGTGGAGCCGCCGGTGCCTTCCCTCCCATGATCGGCTGGGCCGTCGCCACGGGCGGCGTGAGCGTGGAAAGCGCGCTGATGTTCGCCTTGATCTTTATGTGGACGCCGCCGCACTTCTGGGCGTTGGCTCTGTTTGTCAAAACCGACTACGGCGACGCGGGCGTACCGATGTTGACGGAAAGCCACGGACGCAGGGTCACGCGAAACCACGTTCTTGGCTATACGATCTTTCTGGTGCCAGTGGCTGTCGGGATCGCCTTCACCTCAATTGGTGGCGCCTTCTACTTGGCCCTATCCATCGTGCTCAACCTGCGGTTCCTCTGGGGGGCCTGGCAGGTCTGGAAGCGCGACGAGACGATCGCCGAGGCGGATGGATACGCGACCGAAAAATGGCTTTTCCGCATTTCGCTGAGCTACCTGTTCCTGCATTTCGGGGCATTGCTCGTCGAAGCCTTGCTTCGGTCCCTTGGCTGGGCGATCTGGTGATGGCCATCAAGGTAGAGCACGAGCTGCACACACGCCGGCGGGGGCGCAACCTCGGGGTTGGACTATTGCTTGTCGGTATGGTCGGGATCGTCTTCGGTCTGACGGTCGTCAAGGTCCTGGGGCTAAGCGACATTCGCCAGTTCGAGACCTTCGATCACGTCGCCCGTCCGGCGATCGAGCCCGCATCAATCGAAGCGGCCGACCAGCTTCGGGCGACCGACGAGGTCGGACAATGAAAATTTTCCCGCGTCTTCAAGGGCCTAACCGGACGGCCGCACAGGCTGCGACGGTCGTTGTGATCATGGGATCGCTCGCCTGGGCGTCAGTGCCCTTTTACGACTGGTTCTGCAGGGTCACCGGGTTTGGTGGCGCGACGGATGTCGCCTATGCAGACAGCGATGTTGTTCTGGACCAGACGATAACCGTCCGGTTTGACGCCTCAACGGAAAGCGGCATGCCCTGGACCTTCAAGCCGGTCGAACGTCAGATGACGCTTCGGATTGGGGAGACGGGACTTGCCTTTTACGAGGCGCACAATCCGACCGACCATCCTGTGGCAGGACAGGCCGCCTACAACGTCACGCCCTATGCGGCGGGTGGTTTTTTCGACAAGATCGAGTGTTTTTGCTTTACCGAACAGCTGTTGCAGCCGGGCGAGACTGTCCTGATGCCTGTCAGCTTCTTTGTCGATCCTGCTATCGTCGAGGACCGTGAAGGAAAATACGTTCACACGATCACGCTAAGCTACACGTTCTACGAGATCGACCTGCCGGAGGATATGGCTGAGGAACAGGCGGCTCTTGTCCTGCCTGCGCCTTTGACAGCCGAAGCCGGGCCCGACATAGACACCAACTGAAGACCAGACCAAGCCTGAGGGAACTCTGCAATGGCGCACGAAAAGAACCACGACTATCACATTCTGACCCCCTCCATCTGGCCGTTCGTCGGTTCGGTGGCGGCTTTTGTCATGCTGTTTGGGGCGACGCTCTGGATGCACGACCATGGGCCTTATGCCTTCCTGATCGGCTTTGCCGGTGTGCTTTACACCATGTTTGCCTGGTGGTCCGAAGTTGTCGCTGAAAGCAACGCAGGCGATCACACGCCGGTTGTGCGAATTGGCCTGCGCTACGGCTTCATCATGTTCATCATGTCTGAAGTCATGTTCTTTGCCGCATGGTTCTGGTCGTTCTTCAAGCACGCCATGTACCCGATGGGACCGATGAGCCCGATCCAGGATGGTGTCTGGCCGCCGGCCGGGATCGAGACCTTTGACCCCTTCCACCTGCCGCTGATCAATACGCTGATTCTGCTGTGTTCTGGCGCGGCGGCGACCTGGGCACACCACGCCCTCGTACACGAAAACAACCGTGAAGACATGAAGAAGGGCCTAATCCTGGCCATTGCTTTGGGAGCACTCTTCAGCGTGTTCCAAGTCTACGAATATAGCCACGCAGCCTTTGGGTTTGCCGGCAACATCTACGGGGCCAACTTCTACATGGCCACAGGTTTCCACGGCTTCCACGTCATCATCGGGACAATCTTCCTTGGTGTCTGCCTGTTGCGGGTCTACCGTGGTCACTTCACAGCCGAGAAGCACGTCGGTTTCGAGGCCGCTGCCTGGTACTGGCACTTTGTGGATGTGGTCTGGCTTTTCCTGTTCTTCGCCGTTTATATCTGGGGCGGCTGAACCGGGACGTAAGGTGGGTCATGACCCACCTTATCTGTTGAACTCAACGCCAAAAGCCGAACGCGCGGGGTGCCCCTCGCGCGTTTCGTCATGAGAAAGAGGCACAATGCGCCGACTGATTTTTCCGGTCCTGATGGGTGTCCTGGGCGTCGCTGTCCTGGTCAGTCTCGGAGTTTGGCAAGTCCAACGTCTGACCTGGAAAGAAGGCATCCTTGCTGAAATCGATGCCCGCATCGTGGCGGCCCCGGTCGAGCTACCATCCCAACCGGATGAGGAGCGGGACGAATACCTGCCGGTCACCGTAACGGGTGACCTCCTCGCGGAGGAGGTTCACGTCCTGACCGCAGCCGACAACCTGGGCGCCGGATACCGTGATATCGCCGTCATGCAGGTTTCCGACGGGACCCGTTTGCTGGTGGACCGCGGTTTCATCACGCTCGAGGACAAGGACCTGGACCGGTCCGAGGCGAACGTTACCGTCGTCGGCAACCTCCTGTGGCCGGATGAGGTGGACAACTGGACGCCCGAGCCGGACCTGAACCGAAACATCTGGTTCGCCCGCGATCTTCCGGCAATGGCCGCCACTCTTGGGACAGAGCCGGTCCTTGTGGTGGCACGGACTCAGTCGGGATCTACCGCTGCCATAACGCCCTTGCCTATAGACACGGCGGGCATTCCCAACGATCACCTTAACTATGCAATCACCTGGTTCTCGCTTGCTCTTGTCTGGGCGGTAATGAGCGGTTTTCTGATTGTACGGACCCTGCGCCGGAAGGATTGACCATGCGTTACATATCAACCCGGGGACGCGCCCCTGTCCTTAGTTTTGAAGAAGCCATGCTGACGGGCCTGGCCCGCGACGGCGGCCTTTACATCCCCGAACACGTGCCTTCGATGACAGCCGTTCAGATCGCGGCCCTTGCCGGACTGACCTATGAGGAAGTGGCCTTCCGGGTCATGAAACCTTACCTGAGCGACACTTTCGACGACGCGACCTTTCGCCAGCTGATCTCAAAGGCCTATTCCGGCTTCGGCCACAAGGCCCGCGCCCCTCTGGTTCAGCTTGCCCCGAACCATTTTCTGCTAGAGCTGTTTCACGGCCCGACCCTGGCCTTCAAAGACTTTGCCATGCAGTTGATCGGGCAGATGTTCCAGGCCTCGCTCAGCCGGTCAGGCAAACGGATCACCATTGTCGGGGCGACCAGCGGCGACACCGGTTCTGCCGCGATCGAGGCGTTTCGTGGTCTGACGAATGTCGATGTCTTTATCCTCTATCCCCACGGTCGGGTGTCCGCAGTACAGCGCCGCCAGATGACAACACCAACCGAGGCCAACGTGCATGCCCTGGCCCTGGACGGCGACTTTGACGATTGTCAGGCGGCGGTGAAGGATATGTTCAACGATCTGGTGTTTCGGGATTCCGTCGGACTGGCTGGCGTCAATTCCATCAACTGGGCCCGCGTTCTGGCGCAGGTTGTTTACTACTTTACTGCCGCCGTCAGCCTTGGGGCGCCTTATCGGCAGGTCAGTTTCACCGTGCCCACAGGCAACTTTGGCGACATCTTTGCCGGCTACATCGCCAAGCGGATGGGCCTGCCCATCGCCCAGCTGGTGGTGGCGACCAACCATAACGACATCCTGCACCGGACCTTGCAGACCGGTCAGCAGATCAAGGAAGGGGTCACCCCTTCGATCAGTCCGTCGATGGACATCCAGGTTTCCTCGAACTTTGAACGGGTGCTTTTTGATGCCTACGACCGGGACGGTCTGGTTGTTGCAAACCAGATGGCCGAACTGAAGGAAAGGGACGGCTTCGCAATAGGGCAGGGGGCCTGGGAATTCCTACGGGATCATTTCGACAGCGGCAGGGCGTCAGAGGCCGATACCAGCGCGACAATCACAAGGACGCTGGCCACCACCGGCGAGCTTTTGTGTCCCCATTCCGCCGTTGGCGTTCATGTGGCCGAGCCTTTCACCGGACCCATCCCGATGGTCACCCTTGCCACGGCCCACCCGGCCAAATTCCCGGATGCGGTCGAGGCGGCGACAGGCATAAGGCCCCCTCTTCCATCCCGGATGGCGGACCTGTATGAGCGTCCGGAGCGGGTGACGCAGGTCCCCAACGATCTTGCTGCATTACAGGCCCTTATACGGGAACGGATCACCACTTGAGCGTTCAAATTCACACTCTGTCCAACGGGTTTCGCATTGCCACAGAATCGATGCCCGGCCTGAAATCGGCCTCTGTCGGCATCTGGGTTCTGGCAGGCGGCCGCCACGAGCGGATCGAACAGAATGGCATTGCCCATTTCCTTGAACATATGGCGTTCAAGGGAACCAAGCGCCGGTCTGCCCTCGCCATTGCCGAGGCGATCGAGGATGTGGGGGGCTATATCAACGCCTACACCAGCCGCGAGATGACGGCCTACTATGCCCGCGTTCTTGAAGACGACGTGGCGCTGGCAATCGACGTGATCGGGGATATCCTGCTGAATCCGGTGTTCGACCCCAGCGAGATAGAGGTTGAGCGTGGGGTGATCCTTCAGGAAATCGGCCAGACCCTCGATACCCCGGATGACATCGTCTTTGACTGGCTGCAAGAAGTGTCCTATCCCGACCAACCGCTGGGCCGCACCATTCTGGGCCCGACGGAACGTGTCTCCGCTTTTTCCCGGAATGACTTTTCTAACTTTGTGGGCGAACACTATGGCCCGGGCCAGATGATCCTGTGTGCCGCTGGCGCCGTTGATCATGACGCCATCTGCCGCGAGGCCGAGGCCATGTTTGGCCATATGTCCCCCATCGCCGAACCGGCCCTTATCCAACCCGCCCGTTTTCAGGGTGGCGAACGGCGCGAAGTCAAAGCGCTGGAGCAGGTGCATTTTGCCCTGGCCCTTGAGGGACCAAACTATCGCGATCCCGCGATCTACACGGCCCAGATATATGCCAATGCGATGGGCGGGGGCATGTCCTCGCGCCTGTTTCAGGAGGTCCGCGAGAACAAGGGCCTGTGCTACACGATCTTTGCCCAGGCCGGGGCATATGAGGACACCGGCCTGACGACGATCTACGCGGGCACCTCTGCCGAAGATATTGCAGAGCTGACCCAGATCACCGTCGACGAAATGAAGCGTGCAGCCTCGGATATGTCCGAAGCAGAGGTTGCCCGCGCCCGCACCCAGATGAAGGCCGGGATGCTGATGGGGCTGGAAAGCCCCTCCCATCGGGCCGAGCGTCTGGCACGGATGTTGTCGATCTGGGGCCGCGTCCCGGGGGTGGAAGAGACGGTGGCCAAGATCGACGCTGTGACCGTCGCAGATGTCCGCACGTTCGCCGAAAAGATGGCCGGTCAAACCGGCACGGCCCTTGCCCTATATGGACCTGCATCGGCCGCCCCGACACTGGACAGCCTGCGGGAAAGGCTGGCTGCCTGATGCTTCGGCAGCGGCGGAAGGTCCGGCTCGAAACCGAGCGGATGGTTCTGCGGCCCCCTGAGCATGGCGATTACCGATCCTGGTCCTCTCTGCGCGATGCATCGCGTGACTTTTTGACCCCGTGGGAGCCGACCTGGGCAACGGACCACCTTAGCAGAAAATCATTCACCAATCGGGTCTACTGGGCGCAAAGGTCGATATCGAACGGCACGGCGGTCCCGCTGTTTCTGATCCGGCGCAGCGATTCGGCGCTTTTGGGCGCGATCACGCTGGACCACATCCGCCGGGGACCGGCCCAGGCGGGGACAACCGGCTACTGGATCGGCCAGCCCTATGCCCGTCACGGCTACATGCGCGAGGCGATCACCGCGTTGGTCCACTATGCCTTTACCACGCTCGAGATCAGCCGGATCGAGGCAGGGTGCCTGCCCGAGAACGTCCCGTCGCGTCGTTTGCTGGAACAATGCGGCTACAAGTACGAGGGCGTTGCCCAAAGCTATCTGCAAATCAACGGCCGCTGGCGCAATCACGTGCTTTACGCCAACCTGCGCAGCGACCGGCGGGGCCGGACGGACGCGGGCTGATTGCCTGCCCGAATAGTAGGCACCTCAAGCGGATGTGTTTGCCCAGGTCCCCCCGCGTCAATTTCTACAGGTGACAGCTGGGCGGCAGATGGAAGAAGCTGAGGCATGCGGTACCTTGTCCTTCTGATCAGCCTCCTTATCGCCAGCCCGGTGCTGTCCCAGCAGCGCATCCCTAGTCATTGCGTCGCACTGGCCTTGGGCGATCCGGGTCCAGAGCAGCTAATGCAGGCAGCGTTCCGCGACCCGGTTCCTGAGCAGTCTGTTCGGATCAGCTACCTTGATCACGCCGTGTTCATGCTCCAGACGCCGGGCGGCCTGTCCGCCATGACCGACTTTACCGGCTACTTTGGGAACGTCGATTTCATCCCCGATCTTGTGACCATGAACAATGCGCACAGCACGCATTACACACCCGTCCCCGACCCTGGGATTGAATATGTCCTCGAAGGCTGGCCATTGCCGGACGGGCCAAGGGAACACTATCTGGACTTGGGCGAGATGCTGGTGCGCAACGTTCATACAGACCTGCGGTCGCAAGGACGGGTGCGCGAAAACGGAAACTCGATCTTCGTGTTTGAGGTGGCGGGCCTTTGCATCGGACACCTTGGCCACCTTCACCACGAACCGACCCCGCTGCAATACGCCCTCCTGGGGCGGATGGATGTGGTGATGGCGCCGGTGGACGGGGGGCTCACGCTGGACCTGCCGACGATGATCTCGGTGATGGAGCGGTTGAGGGCGCGGGTGGTGATCCCGATGCACTGGTTCGGGCGCAGCACGCTGGATACCTTCCTTGTGGGCATGTCGGATGAATTCGCCATCGAACGGGTAGGCCTGTCAGACCTGACCCTGTCCCTGCAATCCCTCCCTGATCGGCCGACGGTGATGGTGCTGGAGCCTCGGTTGTTGTCAGACTGACTTGCCCCCGCCCGCCACCCATGATTGATCTTGGGGTCAACAGGAGGCCCCCGACATGCTTAATCCCGCCAGCCCCGAGTTCATCGCATCCCTGCGTGGCATGTTGCCCGACGCGACCTTTCGGGACGCGACGCCAGGCTACCTGCAGGAACCCCGTGGGCGCTGGTCCGGGATGGGCGAGGTTCTGGCACCGGCCACGACCGAAGAAGTCGCTGCCATTGTCCGGGCCTGTGCGGCGGCGCGCGTCGGTATCGTGCCCTACGGGGGAGGGACCGGTCTCGTGGGTGGGCAGATCTATCCCGAAGGGCCCATGCCCGTCATCCTGTCCCTGGAACGGATGCGCCGCATAAGGGCGGTCTATCCTGCCGAGAGTGTGCTGGTCGCAGATGGCGGGACGATCCTCGCTGATATCCAGGCCGCGGCTGAGGCGGAGGACCGGCTTTTCCCGCTGTCTCTGGCGTCCGAAGGCTCTGCGCGGATCGGGGGCCTTCTGGCGACCAATGCCGGGGGCGTGAATGTGCTGCGCTATGGGAACGCCCGCGCGCAGTGCCTTGGACTAGAGGTCGTGACGGCCGATGGGACCATCTGGAACGGGCTGAGCAGGCTGCGCAAGGACAACACCGGCTACGACCTGCGCGACCTGATCATCGGGTCCGAAGGGACGCTGGGGATCATCACTGCCGCCAGCCTGCGACTGATGCCGCGGCCGGCAAGCTACGGCACCGCGCTTTTCGCAGTTCCATCGCCCGAGGCGGCGCTGAGCCTGCTCGCGATGACCCAATCGCAGGTCGGAGAAAGCGTGTCTGCCTTTGAACTCATGCATCGACAGGGGTTGGATTTTCTGGCCGAAGTCGGTCCCGACATCAAGCCACCCTTCGACGACACGCCCGAATGGATGGTGCTGATCGATCTTGGCCTGCCGGTCGGGATCGCAGCCCAGGCGGCGCTGGAGGCTCTGTTCGAGGCAGCCTTCGAGGCGGGATTGGCCCAGGACGGCGTCATTGCCCAGTCCGAAGCGCAGCGTGCTGCCTTCTGGTCGATCCGGGAAAGCATACCCGAGGCCAACAGACGGATCGGATCGGTAAGCTCGCATGATATCTCGCTCCCCTTGTCCGCCGTGCCGGATTTCATTCGGCAGGGCAAGAAAGCCATCGATCGGATCGGAAGCTTCCGCATCAATTGCTTCGGGCACCTTGGTGACGGTAACCTCCACTACAACGTCTTTCCCCAACAGGGGCAAAGCGCTGCCGATCACCTAGCCGAAAGGGCACAGGTTAAAACGGCACTGCATGATCTGACCCACGCAATGGATGGGTCCGTCAGCGCTGAGCACGGGATCGGTAGGTTGAAGGTGGACGATCTTGAAAAATACGGTGACCCCGCCAAATTGGCGATGATGCGGTCCATCAAAGCAGCGCTGGACCCGCTTGGCATTCTCAACCCCGGTGCGGTCTTGCGGCAGGCCTGACACCTTAAACAGGTGTGGGATGGCAAGTGATGGATGCCTCCGGCGGGAATATTTCAGGCAAGAAAAAGCCTGCAATCATTCCTTAACTTCCATCCGTCAGTCTGATCCCAAGGCACAGGCTGGAAAGCCGATGGCCCCGCAAGGAAAAGCCGCCCCAACCGCTGGATCAAACGTCCAAGCTGTAAGAGGCACTGTGGTTGGGGCGCATCTGTGCTTTTTCTTGCCGCAAATATTCCGGGGGAGCGCCGCAGGCGCGGGGGCAGCGCCCCCCTCTTGCCGACGTTAGGCCCCTTCGAAGGCGCACAGGGCGTGCACCTGCATGCCAAGGTTTTCCAATCGGGCCCGCCCCCCAAGTTCTGGCAGGTCGATGACGAAGGCGCATCCCACCACCTCGGCTCCCAATCGTTCGATCAGCTTGATCCCGGCTTCGGCCGTCCCACCGGTTGCGAGGAGGTCGTCGACCAGGAGAACCTTCTCGCCGGGTTGAAGCGCATCGTCATGGACCTCCATGATCGCCTCGCCATACTCGAGCTTGTAGCCCTGCTCGATCGTGCGCCCGGGCAGCTTGCCCTTCTTGCGAATGGGCACGAACCCGATCGAGAGTTGATGGGCAAGGGCCCCTCCCAGGATGAAGCCCCGTGCTTCCAGTCCGGCGACCCTATCGATCGCGGTCCCGGCGTAGGGATGCAGCAACTGGTCGATGGCCATGCGAAAGCCTCTGGCATCCCCGAAGAGCGTCGTCACATCGCGGAACATGATCCCCTCATGGGGAAAGTCGGGGATCGTGCGGATAAGGTCCTTGACGGTTTTCATGCGCTTTTCCAGCTATTGAGTGGTTACAACGGGATAGTGGCGCAAAAGGGCCATTCGGTCCTGGGGCGCGAGTTTTGTGACGGAATTGCTGTCTTCGGAAAAGACTGACAGGTCTTCGTAGTAGGGGTTTTTGATGTCGGTCAGCAGCCCAAGCGACTGGGTCAGTTCCTCCAGAAGGACAGGATAGGCGTCTGACAGCGGAATGTCGGCGGCAAGGGCGATGGTGCCCTGGGTGATTGCCATATCCCCGTTCCACCGAACATGCACCAGGCCTGCCCCAATGATGACGCCGTCCATTTCGTCGTTGCCAGTTCCGTAGATCACTTCGCCCTCCCGTGCATTGACCAGGTGAAGGGTGATGTCGCCGTCACCGGCGTCTGTCCGCACGAGATAAAGCGCTGCTCCGACGGCGTTCAGCGCCCCGATGGCAAGGTCCAGTCCGTGATCCAACTGGCGCCGCAGACTTTCAGGATAGCCCGAGTCCGGGGGGTGTATACCGACGGCGAGGGCGCGGGCCTGTTCTGGCGCCCAGCGAATATGCGGGTCTCTGCAGGGCTTCCCGGGAGGCGCGCCGCAGCTGACCAGGTTGTAGAAGTCGGTATCGGACAGGCGCCCTTCCGAGACCACATAGTCCTGCGCCACTGTCCCCGTGCCTGTCATCAGAAGGCCAAGGGTCAGCGCGATGGTGGCGCGTCTCACAGCACCCGACCCGCCACCGCATCCAGCCTGGACAGAAGCCCTGGGTCCCGCTTGTCCGGGGCCGTCATGATCGCGTGGTCCAGCGCATGGTCGCAGCCGTGGGGGCAACTGCCTCGATCTGCCCCCAATCGGCCGGGCATGTCCGCGACCAGCTTGCGGGCGGCATCGGCATTGCCCGCCAAAGTGGCGAGGATCTTGCTGATGTCGACGGTGTCATGACCTTCGTGCCAGCTGTCATAATCGGTGATCATGGCGACGGAGGCATAACAAAGCTCTGCCTCGCGGGCCAATTTGGCCTCGGGCATGTTGGTCATGCCGATAACATCGCAGCCCCAGCTTTTGTAGAGCCTGCTTTCCGCAACCGACGAGAATTGTGGTCCCTCCATCGCCAGATAGGTTCCGCCGCGGTGAACCTTGACCCCGGCGGCCTCGGCCGCTTGGGCTGCTGCTTGTCCCAGCCGGCCACAGGTCGGATGGGCCAGGCTGACGTGGGCGACGCAGCCGGTCCCGAAGAACGATTTTTCGCGGGCAAAGGTCCGGTCGATGAACTGGTCCACGATCAGGAAATCGCCGGGGGCCAGCTCTTCCCGAAACGACCCGCAGGCCGAGACCGAGATCACATCCGTGACCCCCAACCTTTTGAGCGCGTCGATATTGGCCCGGTATGGCACGGTGGTCGGCGAATGCACGTGACCCCGGCCATGCCGGGGCAGAAAGGCCAGTCTGATACCGTCCAATCGCCCGGTCAGGATGGCATCAGAGGGGGCGCCCCAGGGGCTGTCGACCTGTTGCCAGGTTGCCTCTTCAAGGCCAGGGATCTCGTATAGGCCGGATCCGCCGATAACTCCGATGACCGTTTCCATGTCTGTCCTACCTCCACATCCACGGCCAACTTAGGCGAGCCTTTGGCCAAGGAAAAGCATGTTGCGGCTGGGAAAGGTGCTGCTCGCACGGCTGCTCTTTGGCCGAGCAATCCTTGGCCAATTTGCCTCACAAAGTGTCAATGCGCCGCGCTGTGCCGCAAGGCAGGCCTATTCGCCGGGGCGTTTGAGCGAGAACACTTCGGTGATACGCGAATAGTCCCGATACCCCAGCCGGGTGAGTGGCTGGAACCTGGTCACGTCGAAGGTGCCGTCGACAAGGCAGTCGTCCCGCATGTGCACGCCGATCACTTCTCCGAACACCACAAAGTTGGCCGCACCGGGCAGTTGCACGATCTGCGTCAGCTTGCATTCGAGCGAGGCGGGGGCATTGGCGACCCGCGAACAGGCGATCGTCTCGCAGTCTGTCCGTTCGATCCCGGCCTTGTCGAATTCGTCCGTCTCGCGCGGCCATGGGCCGGAGGTCGTGTTCATGACGTCCCGCTGGGTGTATTCGACCACGTTGACGCAGAAAACCTTGGTGTCCCGGATGTTGGCGACCGAGTCCTTGGTGCCATCCCTGTCAGGTTTGGCCGAGGTGGAGGCGAACATGACCTGAGGCGGCTCGTAGGCCACTGCGTTGAAAAAGGAATAGGGGGCCAGATTGTCCTGTCCGTCGGCCCCACGCGTGGAAATCCAGCCGATGGGTCGGGGCGTGACGATGGCGTTGAAAGGGTTGTGTGGCAGGCCGTAGCCATCCTCGGGGCGATAGAACATGGTCAGTTTTCCCTTGTTTCCCGTTGGCATACCGTCATGTTGCAGCCAAGGCCAGCCCCGCAACAGGGGCTGAAACGGGCGGAGACGGTGATGACGCAACTGGTGCAAGAGACACCGGATGACTGGTGGGAGGTAGAGGCCCTCTATGACCTGTGCTTTGCCCCGGGGCGCGAGGCGCTGTCCTCCTATCGTCTTCGCGACGGGGTTCCGCCGGTGCCGGAGCTTTGCCTCGTCTCACGCGAAAGCCATGATGACGGACCGGTTGTGGTCGGTGGGGCGATCCGCTGCTGGCCCGTGCGGATCGGTCCGGCGCGGGCGGTTCTTCTGGGACCGGTTGCCGTCCACCCGACACGGCAGGGTGAGGGGTTGGGCGCCCTGTTGATCTACACCGTCCTCGAACGCGCCCGCGATCTGGGGTGGAGCAGGGTGATGCTGGTCGGCGATGCCCCCTACTACTCGCGCTTTGGGTTTCGCAAACTGCCAGACGTCAAGATGCCCCCCCCCACGAACCCCGACCGGGTCCTTGGCGTATCCCTCAGGGGGGATGCCTGGAAGGCGATCAAAGGCCATGTCCGCAAGGCCAAGGATTGAAAACCGGGGCCACCCTCCCAATCTTTGATGCAGCGACAGGAGAGTTGGCACGATGAAAGTGATTGATCCCGAAGTGATCCTGGCCCCGTTTGACGCAGAGGCCCAGTCACGCGTCGCGGCCCTTGCCCTGCGACAGCGCAGGGCCAACGGGCTTTTGATGCGGGTCATCAACTTTGCCGGTGGCCAGGTCGAGGACGGGCTAAGGCTTTTGCCCAAGGGCACCCGTTCCCAGATCGAGGCTGCCGCCCGATCGGCCCTGACACAAAGCTACGAGATGGCCAGCCGCAGTCGTGGTGCAGGCTGGGGGGCCGTCGGGCGCAGCCTGTCCAGCGGCAGGGCGCATAAGGTCCTTGGCACCATCTCGGGTGCATTGGGTGGCCTTGGCGGTCTTCCCACCGCTTTGGCCGAGTTGCCAGTGGCAACAACCGTTATCTTTCGGGCGGTTCAGGGCGTGGCAGAGCAATACGGCGAAGACCCCATCTCAGCCGAAACGCGGATCGAATGCCTGCGTGTCTTTGGCTCTGGTGGGCCGGGGGAACAGGACGATGGCGTCGACACCAGCTTTTTCGGGGCCCGCCTTAGCCTGACCGGGTCCGCGCTGCATGGTCTGATCGGCAAGATCGCCCCCCGCTTTGCCACGATCCTTGGCCAGAAGCTGGCGAGCCAGGCGGTGCCGGTCATCGGAGCGGCGGCCGGGGCAGGGACCAACTATGCCTTCATCGACTATTACGTCGAAATGGCCCATGTGCATTTCGGGCTGCGACAGGCCGTCCGCGCGCATGGGGAGGACAAGGTGCTGTCCCATTTCCACAAGGTGCTGGCAGAGGGCAAGGTTCCCGTCCAAAGGGCCTGAGGCGTCAGGTCCGCTGGGTCGTCAGCCACTGGGTAAGCGGGGCCCGGACCGATTGGGCGCCAGTGGCGCGGGCCTCATCGATGACGGCCCGGGCCTCGTCCAGATTGACCCGGCGCAACAGGTGCTTGACCGGCCCGATCGAAGCGGGGCGCATCGACAGGGACCGGAACCCAAGCGCGGCAAAGGCCAGTGCCTCTATCGGGCGGCCAGCATCCTCACCACAAAAACTGATGGGTGTTTCGGCCGCCTTGCACCGCTCCAGAATCATCTCAAGGAACCCCAGAAAGCTCGTGTCCAGCGTATCATAGCGCCTGCGGACCCGCTCGTTCTCGCGATCGGCGGCAAAGAAAAACTGCTTGAGGTCGTTGCCCCCTACGGACAGGAAATCCACATCCCGAAAGAAGGCGTCCGGCGCAAAGGCAAGGCTTGGGGTTTCCAGCATCGCGCCCACTTCCGACTCGATTGGCAGGGGATGGCCCAGGATCTTTTCCCGCTCCAGCGCCTTGTCCCACTCCGCGCGGGCTGCCTGAAACTCTGACGGATCGGCGACAAAGGGAAACATCACCGACAGCGGCCGGCCAGAGGCAGCACGGATCAGCGCCTGCAACTGCATCCGCAGGACGCCGGGCTTGTCCAGGCCCACGCGGATGGCACGCCAGCCCATCGCCGGGTTCGGCTCGTCATTGGGCTTCATGTAGCTCAGCACCTTGTCCGACCCGATGTCGAGGGTGCGAAACGCCACTCGCTTGCCCTTGGCACTGTCCATCACCCGGGCATAAAGGGCCGACAATTCGGACCGACGCGGCATCTTGTTGCGGACAAGGAATTGCAACTCTGTGCGGAACAGTCCGACACCATCGGCGCCCGACGGTTCCAGCGACGGCAGATCGGCGATCAGGCCGGCATTCATTTGTAGGGACACGACAGAACCGCAAAGGGCCTTTGCAGGCAGGTCACGGATCGAGGTGTAGCGCTCCTGCGCGCGGGCCTGCATGGCAGTCTTGTCACGAAAGGCAGACCGGACAGTGTCTTCTGGGCGAAGGTGAACAACGCCCTGGTCGCCATCAACCAGGATAGCGTCGCCGTTCAGCGCCTCATTGATGATGCCACTGGCATGGATGACCAGCGGAATGGCCCAGGCCCGGGCCACGATGGCGGCATGGCTGCCAACCGAGCCCTCCTCAAGAACGATCGCTTTGATGGTCTTGCCATACTCCAGCAATTCGCCCGGCCCGATATTGCGGGCAACCAGCACCGCGTTTTCAGGCATTTCGGCTCCGGTATCGGTCCCCTGCCCGGTCAGAATACGCAGAAGGCGGTTAGACAGGTCATCAAGGTCGTGCAGGCGGTCCCGCAAGTAGACGTCCCCCGCCTTGGCCAGACGCGACCGCGCCAGCGACTGCTCCTTCTCGACAGCAGCCTCCGCGGACAGGCCGCTTTCGACATCGGCTTCCATGCGGCGCAACCAGCTGCGGGAATGGGCAAACAGGCGGTAGGCTTCCAGAACCTCGGCCTGGTCGCCTTCACCCGAATTGCCCTCCAGCATCTGGTCAAGTGCTGCGCGCAATTGGTCAACCGCTGCGCGCAGGCGAAGCAACTCTGCCTCGGGATCGTCAGAAATGGGGTTGGTGACAACGACCCGGGGCTCGTGGAGATAAACCTGGCCCTCCGCCGCCCCCTCCTGACCGATGGTGCCGCGGAACATGGCAGGACGCTGGTGGCGGGCAGACAAAGCCGCTCCGTCCCCGACAAAAGCGCCAAGCTCGGTCATCTCGGCCAGGACCATAGCCACGACCTCCAGGGCATAGATCTCGTCGGCCGTGAACTCCCGCTCCGATTTGGACTGGACGACAAGAACGCCCAGGGCGTCGCCAAGTCGCTGTATCGGCACCCCGCAAAAGGACGAATAGCGCTCTTCCCCGGTCTCGGGCATGTAGCGAAATCCGGGGGCCGCCGGGGCATTGGCGGTATTGACCACCTGCCGGGTTCTGGCGGTACGGCCGACAAGTCCTTCTCCCAGCCGCATCCGGGTCTGGTGGACAGCCTCGGCTTGCAAACCCTCGGTAGCACAAAGCTCGAGGGTTTCGGCATCGCGGAACAGATAGATCGAACAGACCTCCGTCTGCATGGACGTCGCGATCAGTTGCACAATCCGATCAAGTCGGGCCTGGCCGGCGCTGTCATCGGCAAGCGCTTCGCGCAACCGACCCAGCAGCTTGCGGCTCTCGCTTTCCATCCGTTCCGGCATCCGGCGTCCTTTAAAACTTCAGCAACTAGGTATAGGTGAGGTGATCGACAAAAGGGAGGGGGCAAAACACTGTCGATATACGCCCCCAACCTTGACCTCCTCATCTCGCCGAAAATATCCCCGCCGGAGGCAAACCCGAGGATCGGCCCGCCAGGGCCGTGACGAGATGTCGACATTGCGTGCGCAGCACGCGCATTTGGAATGATCTCAGGCGGCTTTGTCGAGGTCGAAGGTGTCGTGGAGGGCCTGCACGGCCAATTCCATGTACTTGCGGTCGATCAGGACCGAGATCTTGATCTCGGAGGTCGTGATCACCTTGATGTTGATGCCTTCTTTCGAAAGCGCACGGAACATCTGGGCGGCAACCCCGGCATGGCTGCGCATGCCGATGCCGACGACCGATACCTTGGCGACGCCCTTGTCGGCTACCAGATCGTGAAAATTGATGTCGCCGCGTTCCTTGGCTTCGTTCAGCGCCTTTTCCGCCCGCAAAACCTGATCGGTGGGGCAGGAAAAGGTCATATCCGTCCGGCCCTCCTCCGAGATGTTCTGGACGATCATATCCACATTGACGCCGGCCTCGGACAGGGGGCCAAAGATCGCCGCGGCAATGCCCGGCCGGTCGGCGACTGAAATCAGCGTCATCTTGGCCTCGTCGCGGGAATAGGCGACACCGGCAACCACATTGCTTTCCATGATATCCTCCTCGTCGCAGACAAGCGTTCCCGCCTCGTCGGACTGTTCCTCGAAACTCGACAGCACCCGCAGCTTCACCTTGTACCGCATCGCCAACTCGACTGAGCGGGTCTGCAGCACCTTGGCCCCAAGGGAGGCCAGTTCCAGCATCTCTTCAAACGCGATGCGGTCCAGCTTGCGGGCCTTGTCGCAAATGCGCGGGTCTGTGGTATAGACGCCGTCCACATCGGTGTAGATGTCGCAGCGCACCGCATCGAAGGCGGCGGCAAAGGCGACAGCGGTGGTATCCGACCCACCCCGGCCAAGCGTGGTGATCCGGCCCTCGGGCGATACGCCTTGGAACCCGGCGACGACCGCAACCTTCATCCCTTCGCCAAACTTGCGCAGGATGTTCTCGGGCAGAATCTCCTCGATCCGGGCGGACGAGTGGGCCGACGTCGTCTTGACCGGCACTTGCCAGCCCTGCCAGCTGCGGGCCGGGATATCCATCTCTTGCAGGCGCAGGGCCATCAGACCCGCGGTCACGTTCTCGCCGCTTGACACGACAGCGTCGTATTCACGGGCGTCGAACAGGGGCGAGGTCTCATTGACCCAGCCGACCAGCTCATTTGTCTTGCCCGACATGGCCGAGACGATGACGATAACGTCATGGCCTTTGGCCACCTCTGCGGCCACCCTTTTGGAGGCGCGGTGGATGCGATCGAGCGTGGCGACTGAGGTGCCGCCGAATTTCATGACGAGGATGGACATGTTCAGGCCCCTGCGAAAGTCGCCGCCCTCATAATGGTCCTTGCGGCCAAGAGCAATGAGCCTGTTGCTCAGTCGCTCAATAGGCCATCGCTTCGCCGTCAAAGGCCTCGAATGCGCCGGTCGTCACTGGCGACAGGGCGGCAAAGCGGGCGATCAGCCCTGCTGCGGCCTCCTCGACCGACACATCGGCCATGCGGCCACCCATATCGGTTCGCACCCAGCCGGGGTGATAGATCCCGACGGAAATGCCGTCAGCCTGCAGGTCCTTGGCCAGATTGCGCCCCAGATTGAGGGCAGCCGCCTTGGACGCCCGGTAGATATAGCTGCCGCCGGGTGCGCGCGCATCACTGGCCATCTGGGACGAGATGATCGCGATCTTGGCGCCCTTGGCCCGTCGCAGGGCCGGCAACATGGTCTGCACGGTTAGAAAGACCCCGGTGACATTGGTCGCCATCGCATTGGCCCACATCTCGGCGGGATAACCTGTTTCCAGCGTTTGGCCCTTGTCGGGGTAGATGCCTGCGTTGCAGATCAAAAGGTCAAGCGACTTGTCGCCCCAAAGACGCCCTAGCTCTGCCTGCGAGGCCGGGTCCGCCACATCCAGTTGAACGTAGCCTTCTACCGGTGCTGTCCGCATTGTGCCGGTCACATCCTGACCTGCCTCCTGATAGGCCAACCACAGGGCCTGCCCGATGCCACGATTGGCGCCGGTGATAAGGATCGACATGTGGGGAAACCTTTCAGATCAAAATCTTAGTTGGCCCTGTTCTTGGGCAAGAAGGGCATGGGGGCGACCGGAATGCCGTCTTCTATCAGGCTCTTGGCCTCATCCAGCCGGGCCTCGCCGTAGATCATCCGTTCGGGGGCCGTGCCATCATGGATGGCCCGCGCCTCTTCGGCGAAGGAGGGCCCGACGTAGTCCGCTTCGGATTCCAGTTTCTTGCGAAAGGCGGCCAGCGCCTGTTCAGCCGGGCTTGCCGGTTGGCTCAGGGGGCCGTGGCTGCCTGCGGACGATGGTCCCTGCTCGGGCGAAACGGGCAATGTTTGGGGTTGATCCGTCCGCACGGCGGGCGCCATCAGAGCCTTTTCCACCTTGGCACTGCCACAAATCGCACAAGTGACGTGCCCTGCGGCCAATAGCCCTTCATAGGCCGCCGAGGACGCGAACCAACTGTCGAAACGGTGCCCGTCCTTGCAGGCAAGACTGAAGCGGATCATGACAATAGCCCAATTTGACGGTCAAGTAGCCTATGCTTCAGCTAGCCGCCAAAGCGTTCCTGACAATGGTTTGTCCAAGATAAGGATGCAAGGCCACCGCGTATTTTTCGAGGCAAGATGACCGCTCACTGTGACCTGGTCGCAGGGGATGGTCCGCCGCCGCCGCGACGCTACATAGGGAGTTGGCCAAGACCGGTATCGCCCGCATGGCACGCCAAAGGGCAAACCCGACATGACAAAAGCCGTGGCGAAGGTTCTCGAAAAGTGCTGAAAGCCCCTGACGACAAGGCATCGAAAATGAACTCTGCCCATCCACCACTCTTTATCGGGTCCGAGATCTATCGCCATTCAAGCTATGGTGGCTGGCACCCCTTGCGCATTCCCCGAGTCTCGACCGTGATGGACCTAAGCCGCGCGCTAGGCTGGCTCCCCCCGGTCCAATTCATCAACAGCCCGCGGGCCAAGCCCGCCGCCCTGCATGCCTTTCACACTCCCGAATACGTCGCCGCACTGGCCGAGGCCGAAAGGGCGCAATTCGTATCAGATGCGGTCAGGGACAGGCACAACATCGGCACCCACTCGAACCCGATCTTCGGTGAGATGTTCCGCCGACCGGCCACCTCGGCCGGTGGTGCGATCCTAGCCGGAGAGCTTTTGGCGAAGGGTGGGGCAGTCTATGCCCCCGCGGCAGGGACGCATCACGCTATGGCTGACCGGGCCAACGGGTTTTGCTATTTCAACGACCCGGTCCTTGCCATGCTGTCCCTGCGCCATCACGGCGCCCCTCGTATTGCCTATGTCGACATAGATGCCCACCATCCAGACGGGGTCGAGGCGGCCTTTGCCGCCGATCAGGACGTTCTGATGCTGTCTGTTCATGAGGAAAACCGCTGGCCACGCACCGGACAGCTGGAGGATGCAGGGGCAGGGCAGGTGTTCAATCTGCCGGTTCCGCAAGGGTTCAACGACACCGAGATGGCGCTGATCCTCGAACGTCTGATCCTGCCTGCGATCATTGCGTTTCGCCCCGATGCAATCGTGCTGCAATGCGGTGCCGATGCGGTGACCGAAGACCCTCAGTCCCGCCTGACCCTGTCCAACAACGCCCATTGGGCTGTCGTCGCCGCCTTGCAGGAACTGTCCCCCCGGTTCCTGGCCCTTGGGGGTGGCGGCTACAATCCGTGGTCCGTCGGGCGCCTATGGACCGGGGTCTGGGGCACCATGAACGGACGGCCCATTCCGGAGCATTTGCCAGATGCGGCGCAATCCGTTCTGGCGGCACTCGAATGGGACAGGCGCGGTCGCAAGCTGCTGCCAGAGCCGCATTGGATCACCACCCTGCGCGATGCGCCACGAACAGGCCCGATCAGCGCGGAGTTGCGGGAGCGTTTGGACCAAATAGAGGGACGTTTGAGGGCCTGGGTCTGACGCGGCTTGCCCGATGTCTCATCCTCGATGCAGTATTTACGGCCTCTACCGCCAGTTAGACAGCCGACTATACGCCGCGGCTTCGATTGTGTGTGACGGACGCCCGGCGAGAAACCAAAATGCAAACATGCTCAACCACTGACCTGCCAGGGCGAGCCCGAAAGCCGACGCAAGCTGGACCCCGAGGACAAGTCGCCCAGAGCCTTGCCCCTCGTCGGGACACATCCAGAAGCAGATCCCCGCAAACGTCAGCAAACCCAGCAACGTTCGGCGAAGTGACCAAAGCTGATCGACCAGCCTCGTCCCGGTCAATGTGGCAGCGCCGGACAGGGAGAAAAGCATTCCCGCCATGCTTGTTACCCCCCGTGCCGCAATAGCGCCCCATAGCCCGAACATCGCAATCCCCACGACCATCAAGGGGACCTTTACTGCGAATTCGACAATTGTCCTTTCGGCGTTCAGGCGCGGACGGAACAGCGCATTGGCCAGTGGCGCGAGAATTGGCCCGACGATTGCCGGTATCGTCGTCAAGGCCAGCCAGGACAGGATTGGGGAGAGGTCGCTCCAGCTTGGCCCCAGCAAGAGGCCGACAATGGGAGCTGTCATGACTGAAATCGCCAAAAGGACGGGGCCCATTATGCAGACGGTCGCATTCAGTGTCTTGTCCCAGGCGCGGCGCAGATCCTCGGCCTTGCCGGCCTGTGCCAAGGCAACGGTCAATGGCCCGGAAAACGGAACCAGAATGCCCTGCATCGCCACACCGGTCAGATCGCTGGCCAAGGCGTATCGGCCAAGGTCCGCAGCTGGCAACGTGCGGCCAAGCAGCATGCGATCAATCTGAAAGTTCAGCGCTGAAAAAAACTGTCCGAGACTGCTCCACCCCATAATGTCCTTGAACGCGTGCCACCGCCTTAGGCCAAGCCTTGGCCGATATGGGGCGAGCCAGTAGCTCAGCACGTTCCCGACAAGGGGCGTGGTGATGGTTCCTGCGGCAATGGCCCAGTAGCTTTGCGTTGTGACCGCCAGCGTCGCAACCACGGCGAAGGAGGCGGCCTTGCCAGACAGGGTCAGGATGAAGTCCGGCCACATGTTATAGGCACGGGTGAAGTCAGCCATGCGAGGGCTGACAAGGCTCCGAAGCATGGGGGCCGTGGCAAGAGCAAGAATTAGAATCGGCAGCCGTGGTTCTTTGTAAAAGGCGGCGACCGGCCCGGCGACGGCGGCCACGACGCCGGCAAGCACAAGCGCCCGCAGAAGACCCAGCGTGAACGCGGTGTCATAGTCGTCGGGCGTCGGGTCTTCGGCGCGCAGGATGGGTTGGTTTATGGGCAGATCCGTCACGGCCTCGACCAGCAGGATCACGGTCATAGCAAGCGCGATCAGCCCAAAATCCGCAGGAACGAGAAGCTGCGCCAGAACCAGCAAGGTTGCAAAGTCGATTGCCCTCCCGCCAAGCCTGCCCGCGACCGATTGCAGGCCCGCCCGAGCAACCTTTCCACCAATCGTCTCGGTCATCCCGACCCCGCCGGACCGGGCCACCTGGCTTGAAACCGGTGCGGGCTTTGGGCGTGTGCGGTGCCGATGGCAAGCGTCATAAGGACACCCCATCGCAAAGCTTCGAAGGTGCCGAAATCCGGCGTGGTCCCGATCAGAAGCAAAACGACAAAGGGCGGAAGGAAAGACCACTTCAGGGCATTCGCAACCGCGACCGTTTGGGGATCACGAGACCGGATCGGAGTCAGAAGCCGGGTCAGAGCGAAAGCGAAGTACAAAAGAAACCCGACGATCCCGGTGCTGGCGAACAGGGCAACGGCAAAGTTCGACGCCCGGGTCGAGCCAAGGCCAACCCCGATAAAATGACTGGAAACGCCGGCCTGAAAGGACGTCCATGTCCAGAAGGTTCGTTCGAGATAAGACAGGCTTTCGGACTTGGTAAAGACCAGCGTGTTCAGCCGGTCGATGACCGGATCAAATAGCTGTGGCGCTGCCAGGAAGGTCGCTGAAAGCAGCCCGATTGAGCCAAGGGCGATCATGAATTCCCGGCGAATTCCACGACGTCTGAGTATCGACTGTTCAAGTCGGCTGGCCCTGACAAACCATTCCACCACGACGACGATCAGGAACACGGCGATGCCCACATACCCTGCCGAAGAGGTCGACAGGACAAGCATCACGACAAGGCCCGCGATGATGTTGCGACATTGGCGTTGCAGGTGCGGGTCGGTGATTGCCCGCCTCAGGAACCACAAGGCGGACAAGAGCGCCAAAGTTAGGCGAGCGAATTCAGAGGCTTCTGGCATCAGCCCTGTTACGCGCTTGGCCCCTCCGGCGATCAGCACATTGTCCAAAATCGCGTGTCCGTCGTCGAATGATTTGGAACAGGCGGCGTGATTTTGGTCTGGAGGG
>CALFSV010000037.1 GCA_937916485.1 uncultured Paracoccaceae bacterium
AAGCCGATCGTCGATCCGATCGTCGAAATGAAGTCAGACGGGCCGAATACAGTCATTGTCACATTGAGCGGCGGGAATGCCGACTTCCCCTATCTGATGTCGGACTATCACCTGCCGATCATGCCCGCCAAGGATGGGAAGATCGATCCGACCTCGTCGGACGGTTGCGGCCCCTACAAGGTCGACAGCTTCGAACCCGGTATCAGCGCCTCGCTGTCCCGGCATTCGGGATACTGGAAGACGGATCGTGCCCATTTCGATGGGCTTTTGCTGCTGGCTCTGCCCGATCCCGTGGCACGGCAGAACGCGCTCCTGACAGACCAGGTGGACGTTATCAACCAGCTCGACCTGACGACCGTGTCGATGATGTCACGCAACCCTTCGATCCGCGTGGTCTCAGTGGCTGGCAACCAGCACTTCTGCTTTCCGATGGATACGCGGGCGGCACCTTTCAATGACAACAACGTCAGGCTTGCCCTGAAGCATGCCCTCGATCGTCAGGAAATGGTCGACAAGATCCTTTACGGCTATGGCGTGGTAGGGAATGACAACCCGATCGGACCGACCCAGCAATTCTATGCGGCCGACCTGCCTGTGAACAACTATGACCCCGACAAAGCCAAGTTCCATTTGGCTCAGGCGGGGCTAACCTCGCTCGATGTTTCGCTTTGGGTAGCCGAGACCGGTTTCACGGGTGCCACGGATTCAGGTTCGCTTTACGCCGAGCGAGCCAAAGCCGCGGGCATCAATATCACCGTCGAACGCGCTCCGAACGATGGGTACTGGAGCAATGTCTGGATGCAGAAGCCGTGGGTTGCTTCCTATTGGGGTGGGCGGGCAACCTGCGACTGGATGTTCTCTACCGCCTATGCCGCGGGTGCTCCCTGGAACGAAAGCTATTGGGACAATGAGCGGTTCAACACCCTGCTCTTGCAAGGGCGGTCCGAACTGGACGACGTCAAACGGGCGGAAATCTATCACGAGATGCAAGCCATCGTTTCGAACGAAGGTGGAGTTGTGATCCCGATGTTCGCAAGCTTTGTCATGGGCGTTTCAAACGCCGTCGCAACGCCAGATGTCGTTGGCGCGAACTGGGATCTTGACGGGTTCCGCGCGGTCGAACGCTGGTGGTTCGCTTGATCCTTCCGGTCATCTGAACGGGCTCTGGTGAGAATACCTCGCCAGAGCCTTCGGGCCATTGCGGCATCAAGATTGCAGGCCATGCATGTAAACGGGGGGATAAAATGAACGAGATCTGGCGAATGATCGGGCAGCGGCTGCTTTTGGGCGTGCTGACCCTTTTCATCATTTCCGTGGTGATCTTCGGGGCGACGGAGCTTTTGCCGGGCGACCTCGCACGCGAGTTGCTGGGTCAGTCGGCCACCGAAGAGACGCTGGCTGCATTGCGCGAGCAGCTTGGCCTCAATGATCCGGCGCCCCTGCGATACTGGAACTGGCTGGCCGGCGTGTTGCAGGGCGATTTTGGGATGTCGATGGCGACACAAAAACCGATCTCGGAACTGGTTGGCGCACGGTTGGGAAATACCCTTTTCCTGGCATTATATGCGGCGGCCCTGGCTGTTCCCTTCGCATTGCTGCTCGGCGTTCTGGCTGCCCTTTGGCGCAATTCGATTTTTGACCGTGCATCGAACGCATTGGCCCTTACCGCGATTTCCTTTCCCGAGTTTTTCGTGGCCTACACTCTGATCTTGTGGCTGGCACAATCCGGCCTATTCCCATCGATGGTGCGGATCACGGGAAGCACGACAACGGGCGATCTCCTGTACATGGCTTTCTTGCCAGCGCTGACCCTCACCCTTGTCGTCACGGCGCACATGATGCGGATGACGCGAGCCGCAATCATCAACCTGCTGGCTAGCCCCTATATCGAGATGGCGCGGCTCAAGGGTATGTCACCCATACGCGTCGTGCTACGTCATGCGGTGCCGAATGCTTTGGCCCCGATCATCAACGTAGTTGCATTGAACCTTGCCTATTTGATCACCGGAGTCGTGGTGGTTGAGGTGGTCTTCGTCTACCCTGGCCTCGGGCAGTTGATGATTGATGCCGTGTCCAATCGCGACATCGCCGTGGTGCAGGCCATCGCGCTGATCTTCGCCTCGGCCTACGTCCTGCTCAATCTTCTTGCGGATGTGCTCTCGACGATCACCAACCCGCGCCTGATGCACAGGAAGTAGAGCCATGACCATTCTACTTTCCATAGTCGTCGGCCTGGCATTGTTCTTCATGATCGGTTTTGCCGCTCGTGCAGTATTGCAAGCGTTTGCCCCGGCCCATCACAAACCGACCTTCCGCGACATGCCGCTGACGGCTTCCTTCGGGCTGGCGGTCATCCTGCTTTATATCTTTGTCGCCGTCTTTGCCCCGTTGATCGCCCCCTATGGCGAGAGTGAGGTTCTTGGTGCCCAGTTCTTGCCGTGGGCATCACCCCACTATCTCGGCACGGACAAGCTGGGCCGCGACATGCTGACGAGACTGATCTATGGCGCGCGCAACACCGTGGGCATCGCTTTTGCCACCACTGCGCTTGCGTTCTTTGTGGGGTCGTTCCTTGGCATATGGGCGGCGCTCGTCGGAGGCTGGCTCGACCAATGGTTGTCGCGCTTCGTCGATGCGTTGATGGCCATTCCAGCCCTGATTTTCTCGCTGCTACTGCTCACAATCTTCGGGACATCGGTCCTGACTCTGATCCTCGTCATCGCGGCTGTTGATGCCACACGTGTCTACCGTCTGGCGCGCTCGGTCGCCCAAGGGATCGTGGTCATGGACTATATCGAGGCTGCCCGCCTCAGGGGCGAAGGCATGTGGCGTCTGATCCGTCG
>CALFSV010000038.1 GCA_937916485.1 uncultured Paracoccaceae bacterium
CGCAGAATGTTCAGGTGACGCACTGGGAAAACCAGGACGCTTTCGCCTCTGGTGACACGGTGGCCGTGTTTGGTCGGATGAAACTGATGCTGACAGGCTCTGGCACGGAAACGGATGAGTTCACCTTTGCCCTGCGGGCCAAGGTGCGCGACGGACAGGTCGTGCTGTGGAACTGGTTCGAGGACAGCTATGCTGTGAGCCAAGCGTTTCACGCAACCTAGGCACGCGGATCAACGCAGCGGCCGAGATGTTAAGGAGAGAGAGAGATGCCCAGATTTCGAACCCTGATTTTTGTCTCGGCCGCTGTATCGCTGTTCGCGGCTGCGGCACCCGCCTCCGCGCAGGATGTGGCGTTCCCGATGCGCGATGGTGCGCGGCCGGAGACGACGAGTGGCGTGCCGCATGTCCAGATTGGCATTCAGCCGGTCCCGGAACTGTCGGAAGAAATGCTGCGTCAGGTCGCCGACTTTCCCGGAGTCGTTCTTGGGGCGACCCGTGTATCGCTCCCCGGTGCCGTCGGGTTTCAACTGACGAGCGACGTGTCGATCGCGCAGCCGCAGGCCATCGTTGGCGGGCGCGAGTTTGCGCATCTTCACCCTGATGGCAGCTTGCATGCCTCGCTGCACCCGGACACAGCCCGTGCCGCGATAGACGCCGGTTGGGCCGTGGCACATCCTTGGGCCAATCAGCGCGCGGGTTGGGAAGGGTTCGTGATGATCTATACCCCAATCACCGAAGCAGAATTGGACGTGGTGCTTCAATTGGTACGAGGGTCGTACACCTACATCACAGGCGAGGCGTTGCCCGAAACGTAGCGATAGCAGCCATTGGTGCAAAGTGCAGCACAGGTCCAATTGGGCTACATCAGAGCCGACCTCGGATGCATCGCAGCATCGTGTGATATGAGGTCTTGTCAACGTCGGGTTGTCGATGTGGGAGGGCGTGGTGGATCGGAGGATCCATCATGGAAACACCAAACTTACCCGCCATACGCGCACTGCGGCCGGCCTGGAACAAAGGCCGGATCGTCGGCCAGAAAAGGCCGCTAAAGCCCAAACACGTCTGGGCAATAAGGGTGCGTCTGGAGCTGGCGGAGAACCATCGTGATCTGGCCCTCTTCAATCTTGCCATCGACAGCAAGCTGCGCGGCTGCGACCTGGTGAAGATGAAGGTGGTCGATGTCATGGCATCAGGCCAAATCAAGGAACGCGCGTCGGTTCTGCAGAGCAAGACCCAGAAACCTGTGCGTTTCGAAATTTCTGAAGGCACACGTGCATCCCTCGCAACATGGATGAAGGAGCCGCTCATGGTTGGATCCGAATATCTCTGGCCTGGGCGTTTTCACGAACGGCTTCACATCTCGACCCGCCAGTACGCGCGTATTGTTCGTGAGTGGGTAACATCCATTGGTCTGGAGGCCAGCGCCTATGGCACTCACTCCATGAGGCGAACGAAGGTGACCCAAATCTATATGAAGACCGGCAACCTTCGGGCAGTCCAGCTGTTGTTAGGTCATACTAAGATGGACAGCACTGTCAGGTACCTTGGCGTTGAGCTTGAAGGTGCGCTCGCTATCGCCGAAGCTATTGAAATCTAAAGGCATGGGCCGTCTTCACGGACGGCCCAGACCGGACACTCGACCCACGACCCGCATGCTGCGGTGCAGCCCTTCAGACCGGACATTCGCTGCGAGCGCAAAAGCAAGGTTTTGGTGAGCTACTGGCACGTTAGGCCATCGCAGGTTCACCCCCAAAAAGCGCCCAAAACTCCTCGCGGGCGTTGCTGCGCGGGAAATCTCCTGCAGGGATAGGCACGTCGAGGAAGCGACAAAGCGGTTCCCATCCGTCCGCGGGGCTGAAGACAAGCAGTCGTTCTGCCGGAATTGTCGCGCGCACCTTTTCATTATTGCGCCGGTAGGCGGCAATAGATCGTTCCTGGTCGAGGCCGCCGAAAACTCCTTCAAGCAGAAGCTTGTCCATCGTGTCGAAAATAGCTGAGACCGGGGGCGGCAATTCCAGACTCTTCCGATGCTTGAAGAACTTGCCGATCGTTGCGGAGTAACTCGCCCACCACTCGTCTTCGGGGCGCTCGGTATGAACGACTCTTGCGTCCGGAAATGCAATTGACAGCTCGTGCCAGACCGAGGCGCCGGGGAAATCGACTTGGCTCTTGTAGCCGTCGAAGACCTCCGACCAATCTACTTCCTCTCCCGCGGCCAGAGCCGCCCAATGCGGTGGCTGGAGGGCGTTTCCCATAACTTCCACCATGTGATGGCAGGGCCCTAATCCGAGCTCTTCAAGTGCCATTTTCGTCGACATCGTGCCGGTCCGACCGAAGCCGGAGCCAATAACCTTCAGTGCCATACGCGTGGGTCCTTTCCTGTTGTATTAATAATTTGTTTTGGTGTGGCAGAAGATTGCGCGATGATGGCTTGTCACTCAAACGAAAGGTTTTCAGCGGTCATGAAAGAAATTCAGCTCCACCGCATCGATCTGAATCTCTTGGTTGTATTTGAGGCGCTGATGGTCGAGGGCAGCGTAGCCGGCGCCGCCGAGACGCTTGGCAAAACGCCCTCGGCCATCAGTCATGCCTTGGCCCGGTTGCGAGAACAGGTGGGCGATCCGCTCCTGGTAAAGGTAGGCGGGCGAATGCAACCCAGCCCGTTCGCCTTGACCTTGATCGACGATGTGCGTCCCATCTTGCGCAGCATCAAACGTGTCCTTGCGTTACCGGAGCCCTTTGATGCCTCAACCAGTGATCGCGTTTTTCGTGTCGCGTGTCCAATCACAGGGCGCGTGTTGTCGGACGTCCTGAACCGCCTTCATCACGCGGCTCCAGCGGCAAAACTGGAGTGGCTCTCGGCGCCAAGGCAAGTCTTTGATGCCGTGGCTGAGGGGCTGGTCGACATCGCGCATCTGGCCGGTGAGACTCGCCTTCCCGACGGTCTAGATGAGGCCGAGGTTCCAGGCTTCCATTGGACAAGTTTTGTTAGAGCGGACCACCCAGCCGTGTCGAACTGGGGGCCAGCGGCCTGGTCAAGCTACCCGCATGTTCAAGTGAACATCTCCAACGATGCACCCAGTCCCTTCAACCGACCTGCCGGTGCCGTCCCACTCGAACGGACCATCGGCGCCCTGATTTCAGAGTTTTCCAGTCTGGGGCCACTGCTGGCAAGCAGCGATTTCATCGGCACGTTTCCAACGATCCTCATGGCCTGGGACATGGAAACCTATGGGCTGCGGCCGCTACCCCCACAAATCCACTTGCCAGAGTTCAGAACACGCTTTTTCTGGTCATCGCGGCTGGCCAACGATCCGGCCTCGCAATGGATCAGAGAACTTGTAATCCAGACCTATATCGAGGTGCACTATGAGGCTGATCGCATGGTCGAACGCGCTCTGCCTTAAGCGATGGATTGAAGAGCCGAGTTGAATGATAGCCTTTGTGCAACGATAGGCCAGTCCGGCTCAGGCGCAAATCAGCGTCTTGTGAACCGAACACTCGATGCACATCGGAATTGGTCAAAGTGGGCTCTGACCGGTCTTCCGCGCGGCGGCATCACCTGCGTGTCACGCATCATTCTGACTGACACGGACGGCCCACTGCGACCATTGGTCAATTGACCTGACGCTGCGGCGCAGCTTTCGCAT
>CALFSV010000039.1 GCA_937916485.1 uncultured Paracoccaceae bacterium
CTAGGCTGACACCTTACCGCCCGTGCGCCTTGCCCAGACGGTTCAGACGGGCCTTCTTCATCAGCCGCCGCGCGTCCCAGCTTTCGCCTGACAGGCGTGTGGCCGTGGCCACCACCCCGTCGATAACCCGGTCGACCTTTGCCGGATCCGTTTCGCGCAGGCCCAGAAGAAACCCGTCGGGATCGACCCGCATCAGCCCTTCTTCGGCAAGGATGTCGCGGGGAAAGTCCTTGGCGTTCATCGTCACGATCAGATCGCAGGACCCGCCAATCGCAGCGGCCAGAACGTGGATGTCATTTGGATCGGGCAACCATAGCCGTTCGGCAAGCCCATGCGCCACCGGAACAGTGGCCCCGGGCCATGCCGCCACAAGCGCCGCGACCTCGCCCCTTGCCACAACCTCTTCGCCGGGGCCCAGCTTGGCTGCGGCACGGGCCCATTCCTCAAGGATGCGGTCCGACCAGCGCGGCTCGAACAGGCCCACCGCCGCGCAGCCCATCAGGACCTCGCGCATCACGGTTGGGTAGAGCACACAGGCGTCCAGCATCGCCCGCATGGTTACACCCGAAACGCCAGCGCCTTGAGGTAGCCGCTTTCGGCCAGTTGCGGCAGGACCGGATGGTCGGGCCCAGCAAAACCGGTCCAGATGATCTGACCCCGTCCCCCGGCGCGCCCGATGCCACGGGCACAGGCGGTGCGGAACTTGGACAGGTCCGCGGCGTGCGAGCAGGAGCACAGCATCAGGTAGCCACCCTCGGCCACCAGCGCCGTGGCCAGCCGCGCCACCCGCTCATAGGCCCGCAAACCCGCCTCGAGCGACGGCTTTGACGGGGCAAAGGCGGGCGGGTCGCAGACGACGAGATCAAAACGCTCACCTTCGGCGGCAAGCGCCTCCATCACGGCAAAGGCATCGCCCTGCCGTGTCGCGAAATCCGCCGACCGGCCCATGGCGGCCGCCCCGGCCTCGGCCAGTGACAGCGCGGGGGCGGACCCATCGACGGCCAGCGCCGACGACGCCCCGGCGGCAAGGGCCGCAAGGCCAAAGCCACCCACATGGGAAAACACGTCGAGCACCCGCCCGCCCCCAGAAAGTCCCCCAGAGACTCCCCCGGCAAGTCCGGCGGCAAAAGCATGATTGGGCCGCTGGTCTAGGAACAGGCCAGTCTTTTGCCCGCCCATGACATCGGCCATGTAGATGGCCCCGTTCATCGGCACAGGCACCGGCCCTTCGGGGGCGGTGCCATGCACAACACCCATCTCTTCGGGCAGACCTTCAAGGCCACGCGCCCGGCCAGAGCCGTTCTTGATAACCGTCGACACGCCGGTCACTGCCACAAGGGCGGCGGTCAACTGGTCAAGCATCGCATCCGCCCAGGCCGCATTCGGCTGGATCACGGCGACATCGCCAAAGCGGTCAATGACCACGCCGGGAAAGCCGTCCGCTTCGGCATGGATCAGCCGGTAAAAGGGGGCATCGTAGAGCCGGGCCCGATGGGCCAGCGCCCGCTCCAGCCGCTTGACCATCCAGGCCTCGTCGATGACCGCTGCGGGATCCTGATCCAGCATCCGGGCGGCGATCTTGGAGGTCGGGTTGACGGTGACAACGCCCAGGGGACGCCGTTCGGCATCCTCCAGAACCGCGATGGCACCAGGGGCAAGGCCCTTGGTCCGGCGGTCTTGGACCAGCTCGTTGGCATAGACCCAAGGGGCACCATGACGAATGGCCCGTGCCTCGGTCTTGGGCAACAGGCGGATCGTCGGATAGGGCGGGGCAAAAAAAGCGGAGGACGGCTGCATAGACGTCCTCCTATCGGTTTCAGAACGCGAGTGTAAGGGGTCTCAGACGCCCGGGTTCGCGCCAAGCTCGGACATCAGAACCGATGTCAGATGGTCGACCACTCGGACACGCTCGGTCTGACCCGCCTCGATCAGGGCACGGCCCCGGGCACCGCCGGGCGCCTCAAGGTTGGCCACGACCTGGCGGGCAGGCTCAAGAACGGCACCGGTCCGGGCATCTACGACCTGCAGCAGGAAGACCATGTTGTAGGTGCCCCCGACCGACAGCCGGGTCTTTTCGGTCATGCCGTGAAAGCGGACCAGCTGGACCTGAACAACCACGTCGTTCGGGCCTTGGAAGCTGGACGAAGCCCGCTCGCCAGCGGCCTGAAACAGGGACGCGACCTGTTCATGACGATCGCCGGGGGCGTCGCCGCGCCAGACGATGTCGGCAATGGGGTAATAGCGGTTCGCCTCGGAGGCCTGCAGGTCACGCGGAACATCAACGTCAAAACGAACGATGTTGTAGGCCTGCTGAACCTGAACAGCCCCGGGCGCAAGACCAGCCACGTCGAGCGGCGCGTTCCGGGTCGCGGTCTCGGGCGCGGCACAGGCCGACAGACCAAGGGCTAGCAGGGCAGCTGCAATCAAACGGGTGGACATAACAAATCTCCAAAACTCGGGTTACTCGACAAGGGGGGATCCCCGATGCGCTGAGGCGTTATCCCCCGCAATCTGGGCAAAAATTCGTTCATAAGGGTATCAGTTTTGGACAAATTTCCCAGTTTTACCCATTAGGCTATTTGTTTTATCCGGATGGATATCCCCCGGACATCGCGCAGATGTCGCATGTTGTTAGCGCTAACGTTGTATGTTAGAGAGTCCGCGAAATCGAAATTTGCGGTCACCGACAGGAGCCAGCATGACTTTGCACCCCACAATCGCAGCCGTCACCGACCGGATCAGGGCCCGGAGCGAGGGGCCAAGGGCGACCTATCTTGACCGGATGGCCCGCGCCGCCGCCGAAGGACCACGCCGGTCGCATCTGACCTGTGGCAACCAGGCACATGCCTATGCCGCCATGGGGACCGACAAGGATGCCCTGGTGGCGGAACGTGCGCCCAACATCGGTATCATCACCGCCTATAACGACATGCTCTCGGCGCATCAGCCGTTCGAGCGGTACCCCGACTTGATCCGCGCCGCTGCCCGCGCCACCGGGGCCACCGCGCAGGTAGCCGGCGGGGTTCCGGCCATGTGTGACGGTGTCACCCAGGGCCAAACCGGGATGGAGCTTTCGCTGTTCTCGCGCGATGTCATCGCGCTGGCCGCCGGGGTCGGGCTGTCGCACAACGTCTTTGACGCCGCCCTCTATCTGGGCGTCTGCGACAAGATCGTGCCGGGCCTGATCATCGCTGCGGCCACCTTTGGCTACATCCCCTCGATCTTCCTGCCCGCCGGTCCGATGACCAGCGGCCTGCCCAATGACGAAAAGGCCAAGGTCCGCCAGAAATTCGCCACAGGCGAGGTCGGCCGGGCAGAGCTGATGAAGTCCGAAATGGCCTCCTACCACGGGCCGGGCACCTGTACCTTCTACGGCACCGCCAACTCGAACCAGATGCTGATGGAGTTCATGGGGCTGCACCTGCCCGGCGCCTCCTTCGTGAACCCGGGCACGCCCCTGCGGGATGCGCTGACCGTGGCCGGGACGGAACGGGCGGCCGAGATCACGGCCCTTGGCAACGACTACCGGCCGGTCAGCGACATCCTTGACGAGAAGGCCTTCGTCAACGGCATCGTGGGCCTGATGGCCACGGGCGGCTCTACCAACCTGGTGCTGCACCTGCCCGCCATGGCGCGCGCCGCCGGGGTGATCCTCGACCTTCAGGATTTCTCGGACCTGTCCCATGCCACACCCTTGATGGCCAAGGTCTATCCAAACGGGCTGGCGGACGTGAACCACTTCCACGCCGCGGGCGGACTTGGCTACATGATCGGCCAACTGCTCGACGCAGGCCTGCTGCACGAGGACGTCAAGACCGTGGCGGGCGACGGGCTGTCGCTTTACACTCAGGAACCCAAACTGGCCGAAGGCCGGGTCAGCTATATGCCCGGCACCAAGACTACTCTCAATGACAAGATCCTGCGCCCGGCCAGCGATCCGTTCCAGCCCGAAGGCGGGTTGGTGCAACTCACCGGCAACCTTGGTCAGGCCGTGATCAAGGTCTCGGCCGTCGCGGCCGAGCGGCGGATGATCGAGGCGCCGGTGCGCATCTTCCATGACCAGAACGCGGTCAAGGCGGCGTTCCAGGCCGGGGAATTCACCTCCGACACCGTGGTCGTTGTCCGCTTCCAGGGCCCCCGCTCTAACGGCATGCCCGAGCTTCATAACCTCACCCCCACCCTTGCGGTGCTGCAAGACCGGGGGCTCAAGGTCGCGCTGGTCACCGACGGGCGGATGTCGGGGGCATCGGGCAAAGTGCCCGCCGCCATCCACGTCTGCCCAGAGGCCGCCGACGGCGGGCCCATCGCCCTCCTGCAAGACGGCGATATCGTCCGGCTCGATGCGCTGACAGGCACGCTCACCTGCCTGAGCGACCTGACAGGGCGCAGCCCCGCCTTGGCCGACCTTACAGGCAACGGCAACGGCGTCGGGCGCGAACTCTTCGAGGTGTTCCGCCAGAACGTCGGCCTTGCGGCCACCGGGGCCGGCGTCGTGGTCTGACCCTCCCCCTTCGCTTTGTCAAAAATACTCCCGCCGGAGGCAGCATGCGCGCCAAGGGCACCCAGATCAGGACATCAGACATGACACCCGAACACGCCTCCCAGCTCAATGCCCAGGTCTGCGCCCTGGCGCCGGTCATCCCCGTGCTTGTCATTGACGACGCAAGTGCTGCCGAAAACCTCGCCAAGGCGCTGGTTGCAGGCGGACTGCCCGCGCTCGAGGTGACGTTGCGGACCCCTGCGGCCCTCGAGGCCATCGCCATCATGGCCGGGGTCAAGGGTGGGGTCGTGGGCGCCGGCACCCTGCTCACTGGCAAGGACGTCGAGGCCGCCAAGGCCGCCGGGGCCACCTTTGGCGTCTCACCTGGTGCGACCGACCGGCTCTTGGATGCCTGCGAGGCCAACGATCTGCCGCTGCTGGCCGGAACCGCCTCGCCGTCGGACATCATGCGCCTGCTCGAGCGGGGCTATTCCGTGGCCAAGTTCTTTCCGGCCGAGGTCAATGGCGGGGTCCCCGCGCTCAAGGCGATGGGCGCGCCGCTGCCGCAGATGTCTTTCTGCCCGACCGGTGGGATCAGCCTGAAGAACGCCCGCGACTACCTTGCCCTGCCAAACGTGCTTTGCGTGGGCGGCAGCTGGGTTGCCCCGGCTGCGATGGTACGGGATGGCGATTGGGCCGGGATCACGGCGCTGGCGGCAGAGGCTGCAGCCCTCCCCCGCTAAAGCCCCGGTATCCTGTCAAGTCAGCTTCCAGACGACCCAAGCCGCGCGGCACGCCCGCCGCGTCGGCCGGTCTGCCGGGGCTGGCCCAGCCCAAGGGTCAGCGTCTGTGTCATCGGATGGTCTGGCGCGTCCTGCCCGTAGCGGACCAAAAGGCCGTTGATCGCCGCCGCCTCATCCGTGCCAACCGGCAGGCTCAGCGCCCAGTCCAGAAAGATCGACCGGCATTCGGGGGCGGTGATCCCCTCGATCGCATAGGCCTCGCGGATCAGCCCCTTGGGGTCCAGCGCGTCAGCGGTCATCACTCTCTCCTGCCTCTTCCAATAGCGCCTCAACGATCCGGCCCGCCCGTTCGGCGGCTCCGGCCATCGCAGCCTGCAGAGATGTCATGCTCTCTTGCCCGGTCTCGCGCAAGACAAAGCGGCACCCCCCTTCGCCCAGATCGCCGGGCACCAGGATGCCTCCCGTCAAAAGCCGGGCCGCAGCCTGCAGTCCCCAGAAAAGCCCTGCTGCCTGCGTCAGGTCGCGTGCATCCGCGGCAGTGAAGAGACCGGCGGCGACACCGGCGGCGATTTGTCCGGCGACCGCCCGATCGGGCGCCCCGGACAAAAGCGCGGCGGTCTGGGCCGCCAGTTCGATGTCCTGCAACCGCCCCGGGCCGATCTTGGCGTCCCATTCCCCCTGCGGCGGCTTGGCCGCTGCGATCCGGCCCCGCATCTCGGCCACGTCGGCCCGCAGGCCGGACCCGGTGGATTTCTGGCGCAACAGCTCATGCCGAAAGGCCTCGATCTCTTGGCACAATTCCTTTGGCCCTGCCACCGGGCGGGCGCGGGTTAGGGCCAGATGCTCCCACGTCCAGGCCTCGTCCCTTTGGTAGCTGCGAAAGGCGTCGAGCGCCGTTGCCACCGGTCCCTGCCGTCCCGAAGGACGCAGGCGCATGTCCACCTCGTAGAGCCGCCCTTCCGCCGTGGGCGCGGTGATCGCGGTGACAAGGGCTTGCGTCAGGCGGGCATAATAGGGCCGGGTGGCAAGCGACCTTGGCCCGTCAGAGGCCTCCTGCCCTGCCCCGTCATAGATCACGATCAAATCAAGGTCAGACCCTGCGTTCAACCGCTGCGCCCCAAGCGAGCCCATGGCGACCACCGCAGCCCCTTTGCCCGGCGGCGGGCCGTAGCGCCGGGTGAATTCGGCCAGCACCTCGGGCCAGAGGCCCGCAACCATCGCCTCGGCCAGATCGGCGTATTGCCGCCCTGCCTCTGCCGACGCGATCAGGCCGCGCAGGTGGTGGACGCCGATCCGGAAGTGCCACTCCTTCATCCAGCGGCGCGCGGCGTCCAGCCGGCCTTCATAGTCCGGCACCCTAGCCAGACCCGTCGCCAGCGACGTGCCCAGCCCCGACAGGCCGGGCCAGGGGTCAAAGAACGTCCCCCCGATCACCGCGTCAAACACCGAGGCATTGCGCGACAGGTACCGCGCCAAGGCGGGTGCAGTTGCCGCGATGTCGACGATCAGCTGGGTCAGCTGGAGGTTTGCCTCGAACAGGGAAAACAGTTGCACTCCGGCGGGCAGCCCGGCCAGAAACCCGTCGAAATTGGCCAGCGCCTCTTCGGGCCGGGCGGCCTCTTGCAGGCGGGCCATGATCTCGGGGCGGAGCCTGCGAAAGATCTCGACCGCTCGTTCGCTGCGCAGGGCGGGATAGTCGGGCCAGCGGGCGGTCACCTCTGTCCCAAAGTCGGGCGCGCCCTCCACGCCAACCGGACCGGGGGCAAAGAATCCTTCGGTCAGGGCGTGGACCTCTTCGATCCGGTCGGTCAGGTCGCCGGTCAGCGCCTCAGGCGTGGTGTCCATAAAGTTGGCAAGCCGGGCAAAGGCTTCGGGGTTTGCCGGCAGTTCGTGGGTCTGGGCGTCCGCGATCATCTGCAACCGATGCTCGACCTCGCGGTGGGCGCGGTAGTGCTGGCGCAGGATGTCGGCGGTGTCCGGTTCGACCCAGCCGGCACTTGCCAGACGGTCAAGCCCGGCTTCGGTCTGGCGCACCCGCAAGCTGGGATCGCGCCCGCCTGCGATCAGCTGCCGGGTCTGGGTAAAGAACTCGATCTCGCGGATCCCGCCCCGGCCCAGCTTCATGTTGTGGCCGGGCAATTGCAGCGCCCCGTGCAACCCTTTGTGGTCCCGGATGCGAAGCCGCATGTCGTGGGCGTCCTGGATGGCGGCAAAGTCCAGATGCTTGCGCCAGACGAAGGGGCGCAGCGCGGTCAGAAACCGCTCGCCCGCCGCGATGTCGCCCGCCGAGGCGCGGGCCTTGATATAGGCCGCCCGCTCCCACGTCCGACCAACGCCTTCGTAATAGCTTTCCGCCGCTGCCATCGACAGGCAGACCGGGGTGACAGAGGCGTCCGGGCGCAGCCGCAGGTCGGTCCGAAAGACATAGCCTTCGCCCGTCTGGTCACTAAGCAGGGCGGCGAGCTTGCGGGTCACACGGACCAGCGCCGCCCGAGCCTCTGGCTGATCATCGCGGTCGTAGCGGCTTTCGTCATAAAGGCAGATCAGGTCGATATCGGAGGAGTAGTTCAACTCTCCCGCGCCCAGCTTGCCCATGGCGATCGTCACCATGCCTGCGGCAGTTGCGGCGTCCGCCTCGGTCTGGCCGGGCAGTTTGCCCCGCTTGATCTCGGCCGCGACAAGCCGGGTCACGCCGACTTGGCAGGCCGCGTCGGCCAGATCGGACAGCGCCCCTGTCACCATTTCAAGCGGCCAGACACCGCCCAGATCGGCAAGAGCCGCGAGAAGGGCGATCCGCCGCTTGGCCTGTCGCAAGCCGGGGGCGAGGTGGTCGAGGGGCAAGGCCCGCACCTCGGCCAGAACAGCGTCGCGGGCGGCCTCGGGATCGGCACAAGCCCCTTCCAGCCAGGCGGCCTCTTTCATCATCAGGCCTGCAAGGTAGGGGCTGCACCCCGCCGTTCCCCCGAAAAGCGCGGCCAAGGGTCCGGTGGCCCAGGGCAATGCAGCGAGAACATCCTCCGCCCGCTCTGGTTCATGCGGACGGGGGTGGCGGGTGATGCGAGCAGACAGGCTAGGGTCCGTGGTCATGCGACTACCATGTCCCTGCCCTATGGGAGGGTCAATGGGGCGGGTCACTGGGGCGGCTCGCAAGCGGGGTTGCCCTTGCCCAGAGGCTTTGGTTTCAATGCCGCAGGAAACCAGAAGGAATGGATCATGAGCAAAAGCCTGAACCGCGTGATCCGCGCCCTCGCCGAGGCCGGGATCGCCAGCACCCCGGTCGAGATGGGGGCAGAGACCCGGACAGCCGCGCAGGCGGCCGAGGCCGTGGGCTGCCATCTGGACCAGATTGCCAAATCGATCATCTTTCGGGGGCTCACATCGGGTGAGGCGATCCTGTTCCTGACCGCAGGTGGCAACCAGGTCGACCCCGACAAGGCCAGTGACTGCGCGGGCGAGGCGCTGGGACGGGCGGATGCAGAGCTGGTGCGGGCGCAGACCGGCTTTGCCATCGGGGGGGTGTCCCCGGTTGGCCATCTGTTGCCGATCCGGGCGTTTTTGGACCCACGCTTGCAGGACTTCAGCGAAATCTGGGCCGCTGCGGGCACGCCACGGCATGTTTTTGCCATCCAGCCTGGCGACCTTCTCAGAATTACAAGCGCGCAAGTGACTGATTTCACGTCTCAATAAAAATAAATGTAATAAACATTCACATTGACCCTTGATGAAGCTGGGGCGATTGCCAATATCGGTGATGTGAAAGACATTCACATTAACAACTCAAACGCCAAACCGGCAAGGAGACCGATATGACCACCACAGACATCCACCCCCCTGCCCGCGGGCCGCGTGACTACGGTCGCCCCAGCTGGTTCGCCCGTGCCGAAAGCTGGCTTGACGAACGTGGCAAAGGCGCCTGGATCGCCGCCATGGTTGTCGGCTTTATCGTCTTCTGGCCCATCGGCCTCGCCCTTCTCGCCTATATGATCTGGAGCAAGCGTATGTTCAACAAATCCCGCAATTCCGACTGGTCGTGCGGCGACCGCCACTCTCGCCATCATGCCGCACGGGCAGCAATGCGCAGCTCTGGCAACACTGCCTTCGACGCTTACAAGACCGAGACACTGCGTCGGCTGGAAGATGAGCAGAAAAGCTTTGAGGACTTCCTCGAGCGGCTGCGCGAAGCCAAGGACAAGGCCGAGTTCGATCAGTTCATGAACGACCGCGCCACCAAGTCCCAGCCCCCGACCGACAATGGATCAGGTCCCGAGGGCGCACCGAACGCAGCCTGATCCGCGAGCCTGACAGGCGGCCCTTCGGGGCCGCCCTCTCCCATTGACCAACACCAAAGGATCTTCCGTAATGGCGTCCTCCACCCTCACCGGCCTGCCCGACCCGACGCGCAATGCTGGCTTTTATGCCGGTGTGCCCTTCAAACGGGCGGTGGCCTGGGTCTTTGACATGGTCCTGATCGGTGTGCTTGCAGCCCTGATCGTTCCTTTTACTGCCTTTACCGGCCTGTTCTTCTTTCCGTTCCTGATGCTCGTGGTCGGCTTTTTCTACCGCTGGTTCACCCTGTCCGGCGGATCGGCCACCTGGGGGATGCGCCTGATGTCGATCGAACTGCGCGAGGCGGATGGCGGTCGCTTTTCCAGCCAGACCGCCCTCTTGCACACGCTGGGGTATTCGGTGTCCGTGGCCATGGCGCCTTTGCAGCTGATCTCGGTGATCCTGATGCTGGTGACGGAACGGGGCCAGGGGCTGACGGACGTGATCCTGGGAACCGCGGCGCTGAATCGGCCAGCCTAGGTGGCTGATTTACGGACACTGATTGCCCAAACAAGTCCCCCGACGGGAAAATGTCCGGGGGGCTTGGCCTGTGCCCGGGCTGTTGCTAACCTATCCGAGGATTAGCCTTCCGGGACCACATGCGCCACACTCTACCCATCGCTCCTCAGTTCTATGTGACTGCGCCCCAGCCCTGCCCCTATCTTGATGGGCGGATGGAGCGGAAGCTGTTCACCGCCCTTCAGGGCGACGTGGCAGAGCGATTGAACGACAGCCTGTCCAAGCAGGGATTTCGCCGGTCCCAGAACGTTTTGTACCGGCCGTCCTGTGCCGAATGTTCCGCCTGCCTGTCGGCCCGGATCAACGTCGAGGCGTTCCGTCCTTCGCGCAGCCAGGCGCGGGTCGCCAAGCGCAACCGCTACCTTCAGCGACGGGCCACCTCGCCCTGGGCAACCGAAGAGCAATACGCCCTGTTCCGCGACTACCTCGACAGCCGCCACGCGACCGGCGGCATGGCCGACATGGACCTCTTTGAATTTGCCGCGATGGTCGAGGAGACCCCCGTAAAATCCCGGCTGGTCGAATATTGCGACCCGGAAGCCCGGCGCGAGGACAATGGCGGGCTGCGGGCCGTTTGCCTGACCGACATCCTCGATGACGGCCTGAGCATGGTCTATTCGTTCTTTGACCCCAGCCTCGAACGAGACTCGCTTGGAACCCATGTGATCCTCGATCATATCGAAATCGCGCGGGAAATGGGACTGCCTTACGTCTACCTGGGCTATTGGGTGCCCGGCAGCCCCAAGATGGGGTACAAGTCGCGCTTTGCCGGGCTTGAGGTCTATCAGAACCGGGCCTGGCGGCCGATCGGGAACCCGGAGGATTATTCCTCGGACACCCATCCCCTGTCGATCGACCCCATCGCCGAACAGGTCGCCCGGATTAACCTGCCCGACACGCGGCCGGTCCGGGGCTGAATGCACATCCACGCCGTCACGATCGTCGTTCCGGACTATGACGCGGGGCTGGCCTTTTACGTCAATGTTCTTGGGTTCGAAAAGCGCGCAGACACCGACATGGGCGATGGCAAGCGCTGGGTGATGGTCGCCCCGCCGGGGGGCCAGACCGCGATCCTTCTGGCCAAGGCCAGCGGGCAGGATCAGACAGCGGCCATTGGCCAGCAGACCGGCGGGCGGGTCGGCTTTTTCCTGATGAGCGGCGACTTTGCGGCCGACCATGCCCGCATGACGGCCGCCGGGGTCACCTTTGAAGAGGCCCCCCGGCACGAGGCCTATGGCAGCGTCGCTGTCTGGCGCGACCCCTTCGGCAATCGCTGGGACCTGTTGCAACTGACGTAAGGTGGGTCCGGACCCACCTTACCCCCTACCCGCCCAAGAGGTTCGGCACGATTGTGACGATGCCAGGCACCAGCGCCAGGATCACCAGCCCCAGCACCTGGATCATGACAAAGGGAATGACGCCGCGGTAGATGTGTCCCGTCGTCACCTCCTTGGGCGCGACGCCGCGAAGGTAGAACAGGGCAAAGCCGAAGGGCGGCGTCAGGAAGGAGGTTTGCAGGTTGACCGCGATCATGATCGTCACCCAGGCCGGATCAAGCGTGCCGCCATAGATCACCGGCCCGACGATGGGCACCACGATGTAGATGATCTCAAGGAAATCGAGGACAAAGCCCAGGATGAACAGGATCAGCATCACCAGCAGGAACACCGTCCATTCCTGATCGAAACTGCGCAGGAACTGCTGGATGTAGTGCTCTCCCCCGAAGGAGATGATCACGAGGTTCAGAAGCTGCGATCCGATGAGGATGGCAAAGACCATCGCCGTGACCTTGGCGGTTTCGCGCACCACAGGGGCGAGGACATGGCCCGCCAGCAGAACCCAGCAGGCGTAGAACAGGCCGAACATCGCATAAAGGAAGCAGCCAAAGGCAACCCCGAAGGCGATATATTGCTCCAGCCGGACGTTCTCTTGATTGACCCGCAGGTCAAAGTTCACGCCCACCATCAGCATCACGACAATCGCGCCAGAGGCCCATAGGATGATCGACCCGGACCGTCCCGTTTCGGTCAGCTTGCGATAGGCCGCGAGCATGATCGCCCCGCCCGCCCCAAGGGCCGCAGCCGGCGTCGGGTTGGTGATGCCACCAAGGATCGAGCCGAGGACAGCCACGATCAGCACAAGCGGCGGGAAGACCACGCGCAGGATCTCGCTTTGCCCCAACATCCTGGCGGCGGCCCGACACCCGTAAAGCGCCATCAGCACCGGAAGGGCCAGCAAGAGTGTCGTCGCGCCGGCCGAGGTCAGCGGCGTGATCAGAAGGATGTCGACAAGGGCCGCAAGCGCCAGACCCGCCGCCCCGATGGCCAGCGGTCTGCCGTCAAAGGACGGGGCCACCCCTCGCGCCGTGGTCAGGACCAGGCCCAGAAGCACCAGAAAGGTTGCAACACCGCCGCCGATGGGCGGAGCAGCGGCAACCCGTTCGGCGCGCAGCGTCGCCCGCTCTTCATCGCTCAGAAGCCGGGATTCGACCTGGCCGCCCGCCTCTTCGATCGCGGCCTGCTGGGCCACGGCAATATCCCAGGCCCCTTGCCCATGCAGTTCGATCATGGAGGCGGCGCATTCCTCGGACACATTGGTTCGCAAGTCGGCCCGGTCGCCTGCCGCCGAATAACTGTCGACGGTCACGTCCTGATCGCCGACAAGGCCGATCTGGCCAAGGCCAATCATCCCAAAGATCAGCACGACGGGAGCTGCGAGGAACCATGTCAGACGCTCATTCCGGGTGGTCGGCTGACCACCACCGCCGGTAATGGCCACGGCGGGTGCCTTGGACGGATTGAGCAAGGCAAAACCAAAGGCATAGGCTCCGTAAAGGAAGGCAAGGAAAATGCCCGGCAGCAGTGCCGCCTGGAACAGGGTGCCTACTGATACGACGGCCGGCCTCCCCAGATAGGTCAGGGCATCGGTGCACCCGGCGGTCTGGGCCCGCACCTCCTGCGCTGTCGAATAGATGTCCCCGGCCAATGTGCCCAAAAGGACGATGACGATCGATGGGGGGATGATCTGCCCCAGCGTGCCTGCCGCCGCGATGACACCGGTGGCCAGTTCGGGCGAATAGTTGTTGCGCAACATCGTCGGCAGGGCGAGCAGGCCCATGGTGACGACCGTTGCCCCCACGATCCCGGTCGAGGCGGCAAGGAACGCCCCCACCACCACGATCGACACGGCAAGGCCACCCGGCAGCGGTCCAAAGACCTTGGCCATGGTGGTCAGAAGATCATCGGCAATCCTGCTCCGCTCCAGCGTGATGCCCATCATGACGAACATCAAAACCGCCAAAAGCGTCTCGATCGAGGCGCCAGCAAGGACCCGTTCGTTGATCCGGTTGACGATAAAGCCAAGGTTCCGGTCGAGCGCGGTTTCCCAGCCTTGGGGAAACAGGGCGACTTCCGCCCTTGGCAAATCGGGATATCGGAAGACCGATATGCTGTCGGGCCGGATGCCCGCATCCGTCAGGGCATGATAGGCTGGCGACGAGGTGTCGATGGCCTGATGGATCAACAGCCCACCGGAATCGAGGCCGGCGATCACCGCGAACGAGATGACCGCAGCCCCCGAGATGGCAAAGGCCACCGGAAAGCCCGAGAGGATGGCCCCAAAGAGGCACATAAAGACGATGATCAAACCGATCTCGACGCCGTCCAATCCGAATAGCATGTCTTGTCCGTCCTGAGCTTAGTGGATCTTGGCAACGAGATCGGCGGTGGGGTCGCCGATGATGTCGCGGTCCAGATACTTGGCTTCGCTCTCCTCGCCCTCTTTCCACTCGAGGAAAGACCGATAGAAGAAGGTAACGGCCTGTAGAAACAGGAGCGCGGTGAACAGCACCAGCAGCACCTTGAACAGGAAGTAGGCGTTGAACCCGTTCGGCGAAAAGCCGATCGTCTCAACGTTCCAGCGCAGCGCCCGGCTTTTGGCCAGCAAGCGGTCCAGCGTGTCCGAGGCCGAGGGGTTCGGCACCACCAGGTGCCGCCAAAGGAAGAACCACGAATAGAGCCAGATCAGCGTCGCGGCGGGCAGCATGAAAAAGATCGACCCGAACATGTCGATGGCCCGTTTGGTTCGAAAGCGGACGGTGCTGTAGACAAGGTCCACCCGCACATGCCCGCCCTGCACAAAGGTCCAGGCGATACATAGCGACACAACGAGCGCGTTATAAAGCTTCAGCTCTTCTGACCACCAGCTGATCGGAAAGGTCACAACCTTGCCAAAGCCAAAGGACAGTTCGGACACCGCAAAGACCCGCTGCATAAAGATGATGACGATCTGCTGCAAAACCATGGCCAGACCGGCCCAGGCCGCGACCCGGCCGACGGTGTTGGAAAACCCTTCAAACGCCCGGACCATGCCCCACATGAAATTGGTCCAGACCATGCCACAGACGGTCAGGATGATGACAAAGACGAGGAAGACAAAGAACAGCTCGACCGAGGCGCCATAATAGATGAACCGCATGAGGGCCTGCGGATCAGACCAGTTCAGCCATAACCCCGGATGGGTGATGGCGTAGCCAAAGTTCCAGAATGCTTCGATGATGTTCGCAAGGACCCAGCCTATGGCTGTCCCGCCCCATGCTTCCACGAGACCCATGCTTTCCCCCTAGACGATCGGGCCGATGCCACGCTTCGCGGCCTTTTCTTGGTGCAATGCAACCCCCCGAAAGGGACCGCATCGACGTTCTTGAAGGTGGCCCGACGACCGGGCCACCGGGGCTATCAGCCCATCACGCGGTCACGCTGTGCGCGGTAGGCGCCTTCCGAGCGGGTGATCCAGCCCGAAGAAGCCGCCATCGAGGCGTTGTAGCTGTCGATGACCCGGTCGTAGATGTCGTCACCACGATACTGGTCCATCGTCTCTTTCGCGGCCGCCCCCATGGCATCCCAGACTGAGTCGGGGAATTCCAGAACAGTCACGCCACCGGCCTGGAGACGCGCAAGCGCCGAGCCGTTTTCGTTCATGAACTGCGCCAGGTTCCACTGACGGGCCTCGGCAGCAGCGATCTCGATGATCTTCTGGTGTGCAGCTGGCAGGCTGTCATAGACGTCGCGGTTGGTCGCCAGGGAAAGGCCTGCGGCAGGCTCGTGCATGCCGGCGGTGTAGTAGAACTTGGTGATTTCCTGGAAACCGGCCTTTTCGTCCGCCCAGGGGCCAATCCACTCGGTCCCGTCGATGGCACCCGAGGCCAGCGCCTGATACACTTCAGCGCCCGGCAGGTTCTGCACGGAAGCCCCCATGCGGCCCAGCGTTTCGCCGCCCAGACCCGGCATACGGAACTTCAGACCCTGGAAATCCTCTGGGCCGGTGATCTCTTTGGAGAACCAGCCGCCCGACTGCGGACCCGTGTCCCCGGCAAGGAACGACTTGAGGCCGAAGATCGAACCAAGCTCGTCGTGGAACTCCTGACCGCCGCCCTGGTAGTACCAGTTGGACAACTCCTGCGGGGTCATGCCAAAGGGCACGCCGGTAAAGAAGGCGTAGGCCGGGTGCTGGTTGATGAAGTAGTAGTCCGCACCGTGGTACATGTCCGCCTGACCAGAGGTCACGGCGTCAAACACTTCGAACGCGCCAACAAGCTCACCCGCGGCCTTGAGGTCCACGGTCAGGGCGCCGTCGGTCAGGGCAGTGATGGTGTCAGCGGCACGCTGAGCGGCGTCATGCACACCGGCAAGGCCACGGCCCCAGGTGGTAACAAGCGTCAGGGTCCGGTTGCCCTGAGCATAAGCGGGTGCGGCCAGAGTGGTTGCAGCAGCAGCGGTGCCACCCACTGCGGATGTTCTCAGAAAAGAACGGCGATCCATTCGGTATCCTCCCAAGGATGCTTTGGCAGGACCTCTCCCAAGGTGCCAGCCATCGGTTGTCGGTTCTCGGACCATAATGTGCAGAAACCATGTGGCAAATACTATTCCGCACAATCTTGATTTTTAGTGAAAGGCGCCCTGTCGCTGGGGACGCTCTATCGCAGATATCTCCAGTAAATATATGATATATATCGATATTTATTAGACCAATCTGTGTCTCTAATTCCGTGCGAACCTAGCTGTGACCATCGCTTTTTCGGGTCCTGCCAGCGCATCCTGACTGCTGTTGGTGGCACCGCGCAGCGCGCAATCGATTGCCGAATTCGGGTCCCCAAAAACGAAAGAGCCCGCCGTGGGGCGGGCTCTTGGGGTGTATTCTGCCGGGTCTGTCGGCAGGCGTCAGCAGATCAGCCGATGATCGCGCCGTCGTCGCGCGAGATGGCGACAACACAGGACCGGGGCAGACCCGCTTCGGACGGGAAGGTGCCGCCCGGATGCTGGATGCCGACAAACATGGTGCGACGGTCCGACGCAAAGGTCATCCCGGTCACTTCGCAGCCATTCGGGCCGGTCAGGAAGCGGGCGATTTCACCTGTTGCAGGATCACCGACCAGCATCTGGTTGTTGCCCATGCCCGCGTAGTCGCCTTCGTTGCTGTCATCCCCGTCAGTCTGGATCCACAGCATGCCTGAGGCGTCGAACATCATCCCGTCGGGCGAGTTGAACATATTGCCGGGGGTGACGTTGGGCGACCCTGCATAGGCATCCGAATGGACAGCTGGATTGCCCGCCATGACGTAAAGGTCCCAGGCAAAAGTGTCGGCGGCGTGATCGTCGGCGTCGGGACGCCAGCGCACGATCTGGCCGTAGTTGTTGGCCGCACGCGGGTTGACCGGGTTCAGTTCCATCTCTTCGCCGCCTGCATTGGTGCGCAGGGTGCCCGCATCGGTCATGACAGCCCGGCGCGAGTTGTTGGTCAGCGCGCAATAGGCCTCGATCGCGACGGGGTTCACGGCGACCCACTCGGGGCGGTCCATCGTTGTGGCCCCCACGGCAGAGGCGGCAATGCGGGTGTGGATCGCGATCATCGCTGCATCCATGCCCGTGGCCTCGGGCGTCAGGGCCAGCCACTGGCCGGTTCCATCCTCGGCGAACTTGGCCACGTAAAGCTGGCCTTCGTCCAAGAGGCCCGAGGTGTCGCCACCTTGGGTGTAGGGGTTGGCACCCACGAACTTGTAGAGGAACTCGCCCCGCTCATCGTCGCCAAGGTAGACCACCGGACGGCCGTCTGCTGCCAGAACGACAGCGGCGTTCTCATGCTTGAACCGGCCCAGCGCGGTGCGCTTGGCGGGCATGGAGTCCGGGTTCGACGGGTCGATCTCGACGATATAGCCAAAGCGATTCGGCTCGTTCGGGTTGACCGAGAGGTCAAAGCGGGCGTCGAACTTCTCGTAGGCATAGCGACCTTCAAGGCCAATCCCGTAACGGGCAAAGGCTTCCGGACGCTCAAACGCCTCATCGGAAGAGCCGAAGTAGCCGTTGAAGTTTTCTTCTCAGGTCAGGTAGGTCCCCCAGGGTGTCCGCCCTGCCCCGCAGTTGTTCATGGTGCCAAGAACCGTGGTGCCTTCGGGATCGGCCTCGGTCTTGAGAAGGTCGTGACCGGCAGCGGGGCCGGTGATCATCATGGGCGTGTTGTGGGTGATCCGGCGGTTCAGCGGCGAATCAAGGACCACTTCCCAGCCATTGGCGCCCTTAGTGATTTCCATCACCGATACACCCTGGTTGTTCTGCAAGAGCATCACTTCGTCGGCCGAGGCAGGGGTGCCGTCGGAGGCGGCAGGCAGGTTGATGCCCGCGTTTGCATATTCGTGGTTCACACAGATGACCTCGCGGCCGCCGATGTTGAACAGCTCCATCCCATCGGTGTTCTCGCCAAAGGCGCGGGCCTGACCAGCAGTGCTGATACCGGTTTAGGGATCAAAGGCCTCGGCGTCAGAAAACAGCGGATCGCCCCAGCGGGTCACGACCTGCCAGTTGTAGCCCTCAGGCACATGGATGGTGAAGTCGGTCTGGGCATCAATCGGGGTAAAGGCAAAACGGGACGCGGCCTGCGCCTGAGCCGAGGTCGTGTTCAGAAGACCCATGGCGGCAGCGCCGGAACCAAAGGCAACAACGCCGCGCAGAAAGCCGCGACGCGACATCGCGGCTTCGACGACGCGGTCGAAATCCGTGGTCTCGGGGGCCGGGCGTTGCAGCTCGTCCCACTCATCCCAGCTCAGATTCGCGGTGGTTTGATCTTTTATGGTCATATTCCCCTAGAATGTGCGGTTAATGGGCCTTTCGCTACCCGGTCGAGGTCACAGAATTGCGACGTTCACGAAGGGTTGAGCACAGGTCCACAGCGGCATCAAAAACAGTGTCGATGTGGACCGGACCATCAACCGCCCGGACCAATAGGCCCAGCAAGTCGGCACGGCGTCGCCCAAAAGAATAAACATGGTCGTTGCAAGGACGATCGCGGGACGCCCCAAGGATCGGTCACGACTGATCCTTGTAAGAAAGTTGCGAAAACTGGGCCATCCACGACATTTTCTCCGCGCATTGTGTTGACCCTCTTGTCTGGCCGTGCATAAGGTCTCGCCACCAAAGGAGAGCCTCATGACCGGCGACATTCTCGTAGACGTACCCCAAAGGCGCATGGGCCGGTAACGGCAGACCCTGATACGGTCCCCCATGCGCCCCCGAAAATTCCGGGGGCTTTTTTATGTGTAATGCACGGCTGACAGAACAAAGGACCCAACCGCTATGACCAAAGGCCAGACCTCAAACATGACCGGAGCGCAAATGGTCGTGCAGGCCCTTCGGGATCAGGGCGTCGACACGGTATTCGGCTACCCCGGCGGGGCGGTCCTTCCGATCTATGACGCGATATTCCAGCAAAACGAGATCAAGCATGTGCTGGTCCGCCACGAACAGGGTGCCGTTCATGCCGCCGAGGGCTATGCCCGCGCCACCGGCAAACCCGGCGTGGCCCTTGTCACCTCGGGCCCCGGCGCGACCAACGCAGTGACCGGTCTGACCGACGCGCTGATGGATTCGATCCCGATCATCGTGCTGACGGGCCAGGTCCCGACCTTCATGATCGGCTCTGACGCCTTTCAGGAGGCCGATACCGTCGGCATCACCCGCCCCTGCACCAAGCATAACTGGCTGGTCAAAGAGACCGACAAGCTGTCCGGCGTCCTGCACGAGGCGTTCCACGTCGCGACATCAGGCCGCCCCGGCCCGGTTCTGGTCGACATCCCCAAGGATGTGCAGTTCGCGACCGGCGAGTATACCAAGAAAGCCGCGAACAAGAGCCGCTACCAGCCCAAGCTCAAGGGCGACATCGACGCCATAACCGATCTGGTCAAGGCTATCGAAAAGGCCAAGCGCCCTGTGTTCTACACCGGCGGCGGCGTCATCAACTCGGGCCCTGCCGCCAGCCAGCTGTTGCGCGAGCTGGTCGATGCGACCGGCTTTCCCATCACCTCGACCCTGATGGGTCTGGGCGCCTACCCCGCCTCTGGCGACAAGTGGATCGGGATGCTGGGGATGCACGGCCTATACGAGGCCAACATGGCGATGCACGACTGCGATCTGATGATCAACATCGGTGCCCGCTTTGACGACCGGATCACCGGACGCCTCGATGCGTTCTCGCCCCGCTCTAAAAAGGCCCATATCGACATTGATCCTTCCTCCATCAACAAGGTGATCCGCGTCGATATCCCAATCCTTGGCGATGTCGGCCATGTGCTCGAAGACCTGCTGAAGGTCTGGAAATCGCGCGGCCGGGTCACCGACCGCGAGAACGTGGCCAAGTGGTGGAAAGAGATCAACACCTGGCGCAAGGTCGACTGCCTTGGCTACAAGAACTCTGCCAAGACGATCAAGCCGCAATACGCCCTGCAACGCCTTGAGGCGCTGACCAAGGACATGGACCGCTATATCTGCACCGAAGTCGGTCAGCACCAGATGTGGGCGGCCCAGTATCTGGGCTTTGAGGATCCCAACCGCTGGATGACCTCTGGCGGGCTGGGGACGATGGGCTATGGCTTCCCCGCCTCGATCGGGGTCCAGATGGGCCATCCCGATGCGCTGGTTATCAACGTGGCAGGCGAGGCGTCCTGGCTGATGAACATGCAAGAGCTGGGCACGGCTATGCAGTATCGCCTGCCGGTCAAGCAATTCATCCTCAACAACGAGCGTCTGGGCATGGTCCGCCAGTGGCAGGAACTCTTGCATGGTGAGCGCTATTCCCAAAGCTGGTCCGAGGCCCTGCCCGACTTTGTCAAACTGGCCGAGGCCTTTGGGGCCAAGGGCATCCTGTGCTCGGATCCTGCCGATCTGGACGACGCGATCATGGAAATGATCCGCCACCCCGGCCCGGTACTGTTCGACTGCCTGGTGGAAAAGCACGAAAACTGCTTCCCCATGATCCCGTCGGGCAAGGCCCATAACGAGATGCTTTTGGGCGAAGCTTCGACCAAGGATGCCATCGACGCCGATGGCGCGGTGATGGTGTGACCAAAAGGGTGGCCGGTTCTGCCACTGCGGCCCATGCCGCAGGCGACGCACGACTGGCCGCCTTTCTCAGCCCCCGTGGCTTGCAATTCGGCGTGCTTGGGGCTGCCTTCACTCTGCTGGCCGCAGGCGGCGCTCTTGTCACCCATCTGATCAGCATTTCCCGAGACGGCGTGATTCCCAACATGATCGACTTTCGGGTGTTCTGGGGGGCCGGTCGCCTTGCCGTCGAAGGCACCCCGCTGGCAAGCTTTGACATGACCCAACTGGCCGGTACGGCCGGGCTGGCGGCGGACCACTATCTGCCCTGGCTGTATCCGCCCGCCATGCTGATGGCCGTGACGCCCCTGGGGCTCATGTCCTTCTCCATGGCCTGGGTGGTGTTTACGTTGCTGTCCGTCCTGGCTTTTGCCCTCGCCATTCGGCCCTTTACGGCGGGCGTCCTGCCCGTCTGGCTGGGCTTTGGCCTTGCCCCCGCCTGTCTGCCCGCGCTACTGCTTGGGCAGAACACCCTGCTTTGGGTCGCAGGGCTTCTGGCAGCCCTCGCGGCCCTCCGGTCCGACCGGGCGGTGCTGGCCGGGGTGCTGATCGGACTGTTGACGATCAAACCGCAGGCCGGGCTTCTGATCCCCTTTGCCCTGCTTGGCATTGGCGCATGGCGGACAATCCTGGCCGCATGCGCGACAACAGTCCTGTTGGCCGGCCTGCCAACCCTTGTCTACGGCCCCGCCTATTGGAGCACGATGATCGAGGCGGCTGGCCTGCAGGCCGATCTGGTCTTTGGACAAGCCGCCAATATCACCCTGCTGTCCAGTCCCTTCTCGCTGCTGGCCGGGTTCGGCGTGCCACTTGGGTCGGCAATGGCCGTGCAATGGGCAATGACGGCGCTTTGCGCCCTCTTTGTCCTGAGCGTCTGGCGGGCGCGGATCAGCGATGACCTCAAGGCGGCCGCCCTGTTCTGCGCGATCCCGCTCGCCCTGCCCTATTTCTGGTACTATGACGCGGTCTTCCTGGCTGTCGCCGCCCTGTTCCTGTTCCGGGCGGGCGCGCTCAGGCCGCAACTGCCGGACCTTGGCCTTCTGGTCCTGCTCTGGCTGGGGGCGGCCCCGGTCAGCATCGGCCGGCTGGTCGGCGGCACCAGCGAGGTGTCCGCCCGGATACTCGTGGTCCCCGTCGCCCTGGCCGCCCTCGTCCTTTGCCTGAGCGTTGTGATGCGCCGGGCAGCCCCGACCCCTGAACCAAACGTTTAACTCTGACCCCAGACCCGAGGCAAATACATGTCCCCGCTCAAGATCAAGAAAGGCTCCTCGAGCCACTCCGCCTACAACCTGCGCGACCCCAATGCCGAAGTGATCGAGCGTCACACCCTCGCTGTAGTGGTCGAGAACGAGCCGGGCGTGCTGGCCCGCGTCATCGGCCTGTTCTCGGGCCGGGGCTACAACATCGAAAGCCTCACCGTGGCCGAGATCGACCACAAGGGGCATTCCTCGCGCATCACGATCGTCACGTCCGGCACCGCCCATATCATCGAACAGATCCGCGCCCAGCTGGGGCGGATCATCCCCGTCCACGAGGTGCACGACCTCACCGTCGAAGGCGCGGCTGTTGAGCGGGAACTGGGCCTCTTCAAGGTCGCAGGCGAAGGCGAAAAGCGGGTCGAGGCGCTGCGTCTGGCCGACATCTTTCGGGCCAATGTGGTCGACACCACGCTCAAGAGCTTTGTGTTCGAGATCACCGGGACCCCCGAAAAGATCGATGCCTTTGCCGAACTGATGCGCCCCCTTGGCCTGGAAGAAGTGGCCCGGACCGGTGTGGCCGCCCTGTCGCGCGGGTCCGTCAGCGAAAGCTGACGCACCCTATGGAACCGGCGGTCAATAGCTGGTCTGCTGTCGTGGCCGGGCAACCCGGCCACTTCGACACGGCTCTCAACAAAGGTTTGTCATGACCCGGCGCAAAATCATCATCGACACCGACCCCGGCCAGGACGACGCGGTCGCGATCCTGCTCGCCCTTGGGGCGCCCGACGCGCTTGAGGTGCTGGGGGTGACGGCCGTCGCCGGCAACGTCCCCCTGCCCCTGACGGAACGCAACGCCCGCATTGTCTGCGAACTCGCCGGCAGGCCCGACATCCCGGTCTTTGCCGGCTGCGATGCTCCCCTTTTGCGCAAACTGGTGACGGCTGAACATGTACACGGCACGACCGGCCTTGACGGCCCGCCGATGGAAGATCCGACCATGGCTTTGCAGGACCGGCATGGCGTGGACTTCATCATCGACACCCTGCGGGCCGAGGCTTCGGGCACAGTCACCCTCTGCCCCCTTGGGCCGCTGACAAATATCGCCACCGCCTTTGCCCGCGCCCCCGACGTGGTGGGCAAGGTGCAAGAGATCGTGTTGATGGGCGGCGCCTACTTTGAGGTGGGCAACATCACCCCCGCGGCCGAATTCAACATCTACGTCGATCCTGAGGCCGCCGCACAGGTCTTTGCCTCAGGCGTGAAACTGACGGTGATGCCGCTTGATGTGACCCACAAGGCGCTGGCGACGAAACCCCGCATCGACGCCTTCCGCGCCCTTGGGACAAGGGTCGGGGATATGGTCGCGGCCTGGACAGATTTCTTCGAGCGGTTCGATATGGCCAAATACGGCTCCGAAGGGGCGCCGCTGCACGACCCCTGCGTGATCGCCTACCTGCTCGAGCCTGAATTGTTCACCGGACGCCATATCAACGTTGCGGTCGAGACCGGATCGGACCTCACCCTGGGGATGACCGTGGCCGACTGGTGGCGGGTGACTGACCGGGCCCCCAATGCCACCTTCATGGGCGATCTGGACGCCGAAGGGTTCTACCGGCTTCTCACAGACCGACTGGCCAGGTTGTGAGCACCGCAATCACCCTGGCGGGGCCAGAGCAACTGTCGATCCTGCTTGGGCTGGTCGAACGGCGCGCGACCGAGGCCGGCGGACCTGCCTGGGACGATGCCGATCAGGCCCGGGCCACGCGGGCCATCGACCCGCTTTTGTCGGGGGGGGAGTTGGGCGCCGCCTGGCTGATCGGTCCGACGCGGGCGCCATTGGGCTACGCCATCCTGACCTTCGGCTGGTCGCTGAACCTGGGCGGACGCGAGGCCTGGGTCGAAGACCTCTACATCCGGCCCTCTGTGCGGCGGCGGGGCATCGGGACAGAGGTGTTGCACGCCATCGCCGTCTCGCTGCGCAAGGCAGACGTCAAGGCGCTTCAGGCACGGATACCGGCTCAGGACGGGGTGCAAACCGGGTTCTTGTCAGGGGCAGGCTTTTCCATCGATCACCGGCTCGCCTTGATGACGGACCATCTTTAGGGCCGCGATCAGCTCCGGGAAGGGCGGTTTATCAACACGATGCCCAACGCCACAAGGCACAGGGCCAGAATCAGCGCCGGACCCACAGCCTCGCCCAGCAAAAGCCATCCCAGCCCCACGCCAAAGACCGGGGCCAGGAAACTGAACGAGGCGACACCGCCCGACGGGTAGATAGACAACAGCCACAGCCAGAACACGAACCCCGCGCTCACCACGATCACGATCTGGAAGGCCAGCCCCCACAGGTGGATCGGTTGCACATCGCGCAACAGGTCCCCGAACAAGGGCGCCAATAACAAAAGAACCGGCGCCGAAATCGCCACCTGCCACATCAACTGCATTTCCGGACGGGCCAGACGCAGGGGCGAGACTTTGGCCAACAGACCCACGGCAGCCCAGGTCATCGCCGCCCCCAGGGCTGCCATATCCCCCAAAAGGGACGCCTGCCCATCGCCCCGGTTCAACAAGGCAACGGAAACACCGGCAAGGGCAAAGGCAAGGCCCGCAACCTTGCGGCGGGTCAACCGCTCGCCCGGGATCAGGACATGGGCCCCCAGCGCCATCCAGACCGGCATGGAATAAAAGATCACGCTGCTGCGCCCCACGGTCGTCAGATCAAGGGCGACAAACAGGCAGATGAACTCGACCGAAAACCCGATCCCCGCCAAAAGACCCGCAATGCGCACCGGCCGGGGCCCAAGATCCAGCGGAATGCCCCGCAACCGCATCCACAACAGCACGCAGAGCACCGCCCCCGCCGACCGCAGCCCGGCAAAGAACACCGGTTGCAGGCCACCGGTCGTCACCTTGATGACCACCTGGTTAAAGGCCAGCAGAAGGGAAAATCCGGTCAGGGCGATCGCCCCAAATGTATCTATGTGGTCTTTGCGCTGCATGCCCGACCGACTGACCGGCCCGTCAGGCGAAGTCAATCACCCATCTTCGGATCGCAAATATCCCGGGGGGCGCCGCAGGCGCGGGGCAGAGCCCCTGATCAAACTCAAAAGGAATGCGCCGTAGGCGCTCTATCGGATACCACCAACGCCCCCTCGCGGATCTGTGACCGCGAGGGGAGATTGTGGTGTCAGTCCGTCACGCGGACCGCGGCCATCATGTCGGGCTGGCCGATCACGGCGCCGTTCTGGCCCTGGCCGCGCTTGATCGCGTCCAGCACCTCGAGACCCGAGGTGACTTCGCCCACGACCGTGTACTGGCCGTTCAGGAACGACCCTTCGGCGAACATGATAAAGAACTGGCTATTGGCCGAGTTCGGGTCTTGTGACCGGGCCATGCCGACGACGCCGCGGGCAAAATTGATGTCGGAAAACTCGGCAGGAAGGTCCGGGCGGGCAGACCCGCCCATGCCCGCACGCCGCATGTCATCGCCCATGCGACCGAATTCGACATCGCCCGTCTGGGCCATGAAACCTTCGATCACCCGGTGGAACACCACCCCGTCATAGGCGCCTTCCGCGGCCAGCACCGTGATCTGGGCGACATGGGCCGGGGCCACATCCTCGAACAGGTCGATGACGATGGTCCCGTTGGCCTCGCCCTGGACATCGATCTCGATCCCCGTGGCCGCGACAGGACCGGCCGCCAGGATCGCCAAAAGTGCCAGGCTATGCATCGGACTACGCTTCGCCCTACGCATCGGCGGCCACCTTGACGCTGATCATCCGGTCGGGAGAGGCCGGTGGCTCGCCCTTGGTGATGGCGTCGACATGCTCCATCCCAGAAATGACCCGCCCGTAAACGGTGTACTGGCCATTGAGGAAATGGTTGTCCTTGAAGTTGATGAAGAATTGCGAGTTGGCCGAATTCGGGCTCGAGGACCGGGCAGCACCCAGAGTGCCCCGGTCATGCGGCAACTTGGAAAACTCGGCCGGAAGATCGGGCAGGTCCGATCCGCCTGTGCCGGCGCGGCGAAGGTTGAAGTCCTTTTCCATGTTGCCATTGGCCACATCGCCGGTCTGGGCCATGAAGCCGTCGATCACCCGGTGAAAGCAGACGTTGTCATAGGCGCCGGCGCGGGCCAGCTCTTTCATGCGTGCGGTGTGCAATGGGGCCACGTCGGCCAGCAGTTCGATGACGACGTCGCCGCCTGCCAGCGTCATGACGATTGTGTTCTCGGGGTCTTTGATCTCGGCCATCTGGCGCTCCTTGGTGCAAGTTTCGGCGCAACTTAGGCGCAGGGGGCCAGAATGCCAAGCAGCGGAGGTTGACCTGAGCCGCCCTTGAGGCCACGAAGTGGTGAGATCGCAAACCAAGGAAGTACCGATGACCTGGAAGACCCTCGACGACATGGATCTGGACGGCAAGCGGGTATTGGTGAGGGTGGACATCAATGTCCCCGTCGAAGACGGGCGTGTCACCGACGCCACCCGCATCGAACGCATTGTCCCCACGGTCAAGGATATCCTGGCCAAGGGCGGCAAGCCGATCCTGATGGCCCACTTTGGCCGCCCCAAGGGACAGGTTGTCCCCGAGATGAGCCTGGCCGTCACCCTGCCCGCCCTTGAGGCTGCTCTGGGCCAGCCGGTCCGCTTTGCCGATGGCAAATATGCCGATGCTGTCGCCGCCATGGCCCCCGGCGAGATCCTGCTGATCGAGAACCTGCGTTTCGCGCCGGGCGAGGAAAAGAACGATCCCGCCTTTGCCGCCCGCCTTGCCTCGCTGGGCGATGTCTATTGCAACGACGCCTTCTCGGCCGCCCACCGCGCCCATGCCTCGACCGAGGCGCTGGCCCGCCTGCTGCCCGCCTGTGCCGGTCGCCTGATGGCGGAAGAGTTGGGGGCCCTGGAAAAGGCCCTTGGCGCACCCGAGCGCCCTGTGGTGGCAGTGGTCGGAGGGGCCAAGGTGTCGACCAAGCTGGACCTGTTGGCCAACCTCGTGACCAAGGTCGATACGCTGGTGATCGGCGGCGGTATGGCCAACACGTTTCTGGCCGCCCAAGGGATCGATGTGGGCAAGTCGCTGTGCGAGCATGATCTGGCCGACACCGCCCGCGACATCCTGGCAAAGGCCGAGGCCGCAGGCTGCACCATCCTGCTGCCCACCGATGTCGTGGTCGCCCGCGAATTCAAGGCAGGCGCCGACAATGAGGTCGTGCCCGCGGACGCCTGCCCGGCCGATGCCATGATCTTGGACGCCGGTCCCGACAGCGTCGCCCGCATCGCCACCGCCCTAGGTGCCGCCAAGACACTTGTCTGGAACGGCCCGCTCGGTGCCTTTGAAATCGCTCCCTTCGACGCTGCCACAGTTGCCGCCGCGAAAGAGGCCGCCCGGCTGACGCAGGCCGGACAGCTCATCTCGGTTGCCGGTGGCGGGGATACGGTGGCCGCGCTGAACCAAGCCGGAGTGGCGGACGACTTTTCCTATGTTTCCACCGCAGGCGGTGCCTTCCTGGAATGGATGGAGGGCAAGGTCCTGCCCGGTGTCGCTGCCCTCGGCTAGCCCCAAAAAATAGCAAAGGCGGTTGCGCTAACAGAATTGCAACCGCCCCCCGGCCCGTCCTATTCCCTGCGCAACATGCACTTTTGCAAGGGAAGCCCACGATGAAGACGACCAGAGCCGTCCAGAAGATACTGAGCAACTACGAGGGTGAAAACCCGGGTGTTAAGGGCAATCTGGCCCGTATCCTGATGGAAGGCAAACTGGGCGGCACGGGCAAGCTGATCATCCTGCCCGTCGATCAAGGGTTCGAACACGGACCAGCCCGGTCCTTTGCACCGAACCCGTCAGGCTACGACCCCCATTACCACTACCAGCTTGCCATCGACGCGGGCCTCAGCGCCTACGCAGCCCCCCTTGGGCCGCTCGAGGCTGGTGCCGATACGTTCGCAGGCCAGATCCCTACGATCCTCAAGGTCAATTCGGCCAACTCGCTGATGTCGGACACGGCTGGCAAGAACCAAGCCCTGACCGCCAGCGTCGACGATGCCCTGCGGTTTGGCTGTGCGGCGATCGGCTTTACGATCTATCCTGGTTCCGACATGGCCATCGACATGATGGAAGAGATCAAGGAGATGCGCCGCGAGGCGGCCTCCAAGGGGATTGCCACCGTGATCTGGTCCTACCCGCGCGGCGAAGGTGTGACCAAGGACGGCGAAACCGCCATCGATGTGGCGGCCTATGCCGCCCATATGGCAGCCCTGCTGGGGGCCCATATCATCAAGATCAAGCTGGGCACCGACCACCTGATGCTGCCCGAGGCCAAGAAGGTCTACGAGGCGCAGGGCATTGACATTTCGACCCAGGCAGCACGCGTCCGCCACTGCGTGCAATCCGTGTTCGACGGTCGCCGCATCATCGTGTTCTCGGGCGGGGCGGCCAAAGGGGCCGACGCGGTCTATGACGACGCCCGCGCGATCCGCGACGGTGGCGGCAACGGGTCGATCATCGGGCGCAACTCGTTCCAGCGGTCGCGGTCCGACGCCCTCGATATGCTGGGCAAGCTCGTCGACATCTACAAGGGCAAGGCCTGACGCCGCGCCATCGGGCCAGCCCCTGACAGGGCTTGCCCGAACCGATGCCGTCTTACATGCTGCACGCGTTCTGGAGCGGGCGAGGCATGACCATGAGGCACCATATCACACCCAGACCGGCCGCCCTGCTTTGTCTCAGCAGCGCGGCCGTTTTGCTACTGGCCTCCTGCGAAGGCGCGACCGACACCACCGACGACACGCTCCCGGAGCTGGAATTTGTCGCGTTGGTTGGCGAACCCGAACGTCCCCTGCCCATCATCGGCGCGATCCCCGCCACCTATGACGGCGTTCCGGTCCTGTGGCAGACGCTGGATTTCTCACTTGGCGCGATAGACCCTTCTGCCAACCTGTCGCGATATGATGGCACGGTTAGCCTGTATCTGGGCGGCCATCTGCCCGGACAGGACTTTCGCGAGAACTACGGTCGATTGCGCATTGAGGCAGAACTGCCCGCAGGCCCCGTCCCCGGTCCGGCCAAGGTGATCGAGATCGCCGTTATCGATGTGCCGGGCTACGACGCGCCGCGCTACGTCGGCGGGGCGGACGCAAAGCTTGAGATGACGGCGATCTCGCCACCGACCGACGAGTTCAGCGTGTTTGGCCAGATCTCGGGCAACTTTTCAGCCACCCTATGCCGGGCCGAAAGCCAGACAGCGACGCCTGACCGTGCCGACTGCAAGACCATCGAGGGGACCTTTGAAACCGAGGCCTCGTTCGAGAGTTTACGTTAAATTAGCACTTTCGGGATTCACAAACCGAATCAGATGTGCGATTCTGCTTCAAACCGCCCGATTAGAGGCGATCCATGAGGCAGACCCATGACCCGACGCAGTCGCCCAGCCCTTGGCTCCGTGCTTTTTCTTGTCACGATGCTATTGCTGGCGCTCTATTTCACCTTTGCGGCCCTTCAGGGCAATTACGGCGTATTCCGCCGCGCCGAGGTTGAGGGCGAGGCCCGGCAATTGCGACAAGAGCTTGCCACGCTGATAGCTCAGGTTGACCGGATGGAAAACCTGACACGGCGGTTGTCGGACGACTACCTTGACCTCGATCTGCTGGACGAACAGGCCCGCGACGTGCTGGGCATGATCCGCACCGACGAGATCGTTATCCGCTAGCCCCTGCTGCCAGCCCCGGATGCAGACCGGCCATGCACCCTGCGAAGGGCGCAGCG
>CALFSV010000040.1 GCA_937916485.1 uncultured Paracoccaceae bacterium
AGCGCCGCTCTTACTGAGTGGCGCCAATTATTGAGCGCATAGATTCAGGCTGCGCGAAGTATCTTATGCTGAGTTTTAGTGTGTTTGACGGCACTTATTGGGAGGCTCAAGAAGGATAGTAGCAAAAATGAGGCTTTTTAATGCCCTGCTGCTTGAAAATATCTGCTGATGCACCGCTGGATATGTAACTCAATTAACGCCAGCGGAGTTTCTGGCACTTCGCCAAAATCCAAACCCATAAAGGCTTGTGAGACAATACTTTCTGGCAGATTTACTTGCTCTAGATTTGCGATCAACAGATTAAGCGACTTCGAAATTTCAGGATCGGTCCAATAGTATCGGATGCGGTCGCTGTAGCTATAGGTTCGCAAAATACGCAGCTCTTTGTCGGAGCCGTTGTAGTAGTTTACCCAATAGCCGGGGTCTTTGGTCATCTGCTGTTCAAATGTCTCGCGAATTAGCGATTTGGGGTCATTGATGATTTCTTCCTCGATCTGCGCAAGGGCCCAGATAGCTTCTCGAAAACGGAAGGTGAGTTCGGGGCCGACCTTAAGGAAAAAAAAGTGATTTTTGACTAGATCGGAAAGGGCATTTGTTGACTGATAGTCGGTAGAATGTGCCTCGTAGGTCAGGCCCACTTCGTCAATAATCGCGTCGCGCAAAGGAGCTGCCTTTACGGGCAAAAATGGATATACTGACGTGTGCCCGAAATCAACGCCGGGTTGTGTCACGACTGATACAACGCGGTCCCAAGCCGCGTCTAACCCGCGTGTGTTCCATGCGTCGCGGTGGGTTTGGATTGTGTCGTGGAAACGTCTGACAGACGTCACGTCAAGCGTGTTGGGTTCTTTTGTTTCGCCTCCGGGGATCGGGACTTCTGTGCCGATGATGTAGAACAGTTTGGACGGATCGGGGGCATATTTTTCTGCGACTTCACATAGATCAGCTGCGCGTTCCGCAATCTGGGCAAAGGTCGGGTTGGGTTCGCCACCACAAGCCATCGATGTATCAATGTGGATTTTCTTGAATCCTGCTTGAACATAGCTTTTTACAAGCTCCCGCGACTTTTCCATCGCCACATCAAGCGGTTCGTTTTTCCAAACGTTCGGGCCAAGATGGTCACCACCAAGGATCAACTGATTCATGGGCACGCCCGCATCCGCAGCCATCCCACTCAGCCATTGCATAAAATCAGCCGGGGTCATGCCAGTGTAACCGCCATATTGGTTCACTTGATTGCAGGTCGCCTCGATCACAGTTGGCAGCCCTGTGCGTTTGGCATAGGCAAGTACAGCGAGCAGCACATGTTCATTCGCTGTGCAGAAGCAGGGCAAGCCAATGGCTTCGCCCGCGCGATTGCGGAGGATCAGATCTCGGAGAATGCTCATGCTACGTTCTCTCTTTTGGTGCTTATAAAGTTTTTGAGTTCAGCCGGACTGGAGTTACCTTCCATTGGACCGCGCCTTGTTACGGCTAGCGCGCCAGCAGCGTTGGCTTGGCTGCCGGCATCTTGCAGTGATGAGCCTTGGGCCAGAAGCGAAATGAAGGTGCCGCCAAAGCAATCACCAGCCCCCGTGGGGTCAAGCTCTTGAACTGCATGGCCTGCGAAATCATAGCGTTGGCCATGGCCTACGATAGTCGCACCCTTGGCTCCGCGTTTGATAACAATGACTTCTGCCTTGGCCTTGAGCAAGTGATCTACGGCGGCGTCTTCGGACATGTCTGGGAATAGAAAATCCAGATCGCTCGTGCTTGGCATCAAATATGTGCTGCAATCCATCGTTTCGTTCAATGCGGCACGTACCGCGTTGTCGCGCATCAGTTCGGGCCGCGCGTTGGGATCGCAGCTTATTTGCCCTCCAGCATTGTAGACCATGCGCATCGTTGCTAAAATCATATCTCGCATCGCGGTATTACCCATCGACGCGGCAGAGATATGCAAAATCGTATTTGACGGATCAATCAGGTCTTTGCTAACTGTGAAATTGTCTGCAGCTGTATTTGCCAGATGAAAAATGAAATCACGATTTCCGTTATCATAATAGGATACGAATGCCACCCCGGTGCTGTGATTCGGGTGGATCGTTACGCCGCTTGTTCCTACGCCATGCGCCGCCAATCTTTCCAACACGCAGCTGCCGAAGCCATCATTGCCAACTCCGCCAAATAATTGTGTCTCGGCCCCCATGCGAGCCGCTTGGTCAAGGAAGATCGCGGGTGCGCCACTAGGATAGGGGCCAGAATAATCGCTAATGTTGCTGAGACCACAGTTCTTCTTGTGCGAAACGAACTCGACAAGTATCTCGCCAACTGTTGCAATGACTGGTATACGTTTCATGGATGTGCCTCTTTTCAGAACGGACATATAAATAAAGTTTTTGCACGTGTCAAAATTTATGTCATACTCCCGAAGAAATTCATCAGAAAACGCTGCGACCAGAGGAGCACTCACCTTGGGTAAGCCTAAAATACAAACCATGAAAGAGCTTTCAAAAGCGATTGGAATCTCACGTCCAACGTTGGCCCGGTATTTTGAGGATGAAACATCTGTTATGCCGTCCACAGCCACGAAGATCAGAACGGGGCTTGAAAACGTTGACTATGTTTATAATTTCCTTGCAACACGCCAGAACCGTAAATCCACCGGTCTTATCGGTGTTGTCATCCCACAGTTCGAAGATCTGTTTTACGCAAGCCTTTTAGACTCCATCGAAGTGGCCGTGCGTAGTGCGGGGTTCACGATGATCACGCAGTGTTCACTTGGAGCGAGCGATTCGGAAGAACGTGCCATGCGTAAGTTGCGATCGATGAACGTGGATGGCGCAATTATTGCCCCTCTTGGAATTGGCAATGGATCAGAAGAAATTACAAAGGCCAGTTGCGACTTCCCTATTGTTTTTGTTGACTCGCAGCCAGCGGAATTTCCGGAAAATACTGATTTTATAGGGACAGATAACACTAATAGTATTGGGCTTATGGTCGATTATTTGTGCCGGACAGGTGATGCGCCGGTTTTCATGTCGATGCCAACTTTGAATGCGAACGCGATAGGGCGGCGTGATGCCTACTTTCATCATATGGCAGTGCGAGGCCGAAGAGGGGAATTGGTCCCTACTTCCGATGGTATGGAAACATGGCAGTTCGAACGCTTCGGATTTGAGGTCATGGATGCACATTTCAGCCAGGGTAATTACAAAAATGCGACAATCCTATGCGCCAATGATCGTATCGCAATCGGTGCAATTCGCGCCGCAAACACGCATGGGTTGATTTCGCGTGGTGGCGCTGCGCCGCAGGCTTTGAGAATCGCGGGGCATGACGACCACCCGCTTAGTCGCTATATTTATCCGTCGGTGACTACAGTCGCCCAAGATGTCAATGGGATTGGTGCCGACGCGGTACGTCTTTTGGTAGACCGCATTAAGAATGGCTATGGCGATGGCAATCAGACGTTGCTGCGGGATGCTGTGCTTAAAATTCGCGAATCAGCTTGATCGCATTCCAATACTTTTGGCACGTGCAAAAAATATCTTGACAGTGCTAACGATAAACGCCTAGTTTTTGCATGTGTAAAATGGGAGGACTTTTATGTCTATTAAAACAAAAATGCTGACGACTGCAGTCAGCTTCGGTCTCGTAGCAGGCATGGCGTCTGCTGAAGAGATAACTATAGCAACAGTCAACAACGCTGACATGATCACAATGCAAGAGCTTGCTCCTGCTTGGGAAGAGGCGACAGGCAACTCCATCAACTGGGTTGTTTTGGAAGAAAACGTTTTACGTCAGCGTACAACGCAAGACATTGCAACAAACGGTGGTTCCTTCGACATCATGTTCATCGGTGCTTATGAAACGCCGATCTGGGGTGCCAACGGCTGGTTAACGTCACTGAATGATTTTGCTGACGACGCTGATTATGATCTGGACGATGTGTTCCAGCTCGTTCGCAACGGTCTTTCAGCAAACGGCAACCTTTACGCTTTGCCACTTTATTCAGAAACATCGTTCACGTTCTACCGAACAGACGTATTTGAAGCTGCTGGCGTAGAGATGCCACAAGAGCAAATCACATACACAGAGTTCGCTGAATTGGCTGCTGCCGTTCACGACCCAGACAACGGTATGTACGGAACTTGCCAGCGCGGTAAAGCTGGCTGGGGCGAAAATATGGCGTTTGTTGGTACGGTTGCGAATGCATACGGCGCTCGCTGGTTTGATGAGAACTGGGTTCCACAGCTGGACAGCCCAGAATGGAATGCCGCGGTTACTTACTACGTTGACTTGATGCTGAACTCTGGTCCTCCAGGCGCATCTGCAAACGGCCATAATGAAAACCGTGCGCTGTTCAAAGACGGCAAGTGTGCAACTTGGGTTGACGCGACATCTGCTGCTGGCGACGTTCGCAATCCAGCAACATCTACAGTCGCTGACGTAACAGAGTTCGTTAAGGCACCAATGCAGGCAACTGACAAAGGTACTGGCTGGTTCTGGTCATGGGCTCTTGCGATCCCAGCATCCACAACAAAAGCTGACACAGCAAAAGACTTCCTTAAGTGGGCTACCTCGAAGGAATACTTCGAAACGGTTGGAGAATCTAAAGGTTGGGTCGCTGTACCATCAGGTACACGTCAGTCAGTAGAAGAAGATGCACGTCGCATCGAAGCTGCACCATTTGCACCAGCTGTTGTTGACGCGATCTTGTCAGTTGATCCAGCAGATGCAACTCTTCTGCCAACGCCTTATACAGGTGTTCAGTTCGTAGCGATCCCTGAGTTTCAGGGCATTGGTAACTACGTCGGTCAGCAAGTTGCTGCGGCATTGGCTGGTCAGTCAACAGTCGAAGATGCTCTGGCAAATAGTCAAAAGTTCGCCTTACGCGAGATGACAAAAGCTGGTTACTTGAAGTAAGTAAACCTCCCGAAGTGGGCCGGGACTTGATAACTCGGCCCATTTTAACCCCTATTTCCTTTGTAGAAAAGCATTTTGGCAAGCGTCTGCTCTGAGGCGTTTCCTTGAATGTCAAATCAGAAATCGTTTTGAGGGAGCTTTAGCTCATGGCCACAAAAGCGTCTCGGTCAGCCGCACGTTTGATGATCTCTCCAGCTGTGCTTTTGCTGCTTGGGTGGATGTTGGTGCCGTTGTGCATGACGGTTTACTTTTCGTTCCTCTACTACAACCTGCTGCAACCCGGTTCAGAGTCTTTTGCTGGGTGGGACAACTACTATTGGTTCATCACCGATCCAAGTTTCAAAGACTCCATCATTAATACACTTTTGTTAGTTGGTGGCGTGCTGCTTATTACAGTAGTCGGTGGTCTTAGTGCGGCACTACTCTTGGATAAGCCGATGTTCGGGCAAGGTTTCATCCGCATTTTGGTCATTGCCCCGTTCTTTGTCATGCCGACAGTGTCTGCGCTTGTTTGGAAAAACATGTTTATGAATCCGGTGAACGGCATCTTTGGACGTATTGTTACGGGGCTGGGCTTTCCACCAATTGATTTTTTCGGGCAGTACCCTCTGGCATCCATAACGTTCATCGTGTCGTGGATGTGGCTGCCGTTCGCAACACTGATCCTTTTAACCGCCTTGCAGTCGCTTGACCAAGAGCAGCTTGAGGCGGCTGAGATGGACGGGGCAAGTTGGTTAAACCGCTTTTGGTTCATTATGATGCCGCATTTGGCCCGCGCAATTACAGTCGTCATTCTGATCGAAACGATCTTCCTTTTGTCGATCTTCGCGGAAATTCTGGTAACGACAAATGGTGGGCCGGGAACAGCGACGACGAACCTGACCTACTTGATCTACGTATCGTCCTTGCTGCAGTTTGATGTGGGTATGGGCAGCGCGGGCGGTGTTATCGCCATCATCCTTGCAAACATTGTTGCGATTTTCCTTATGCGGATTATCGGCAAGAACCTCGACGCATAAAGGGGGCCTGATATGTCACGCGCAGTTTCAACTAAGACCAAGTGGATCAATACTTCGATCGCGGGCACGCTTGGGTTTCTTATGTTCTTACCGATCCTGTGGATCGTAGTTCTGTCATTCAAGACTGAAGAAAACGCGATACGTGCACCTTTAGAAATTCTGTTTGGGTCTGGCTGGACGATGGAGAGTTTTAGCGCGGTGCAAGCGCGGTCGGACTATTTCAAGCACTTTTCGAACTCGGCGATCATCGCGCTTGGGTCCACTGCTATGGGTTTGATCATCGCCGTCCCTGCTGCGTGGTCGATGGCGTTCGTGCCATCCAAGCACACAAAGAACATTCTGATGTGGATGCTGTCGACAAAGATGCTACCGCCGGTGGGTGTCTTGGTGCCTATTTATTTGTTGTTCCGCGATTTTAATCTGCTGGATACCCGTACGGGCCTGACGCTGGTTCTAATGTTGATCAACCTGCCGATCATTGTCTGGATGCTTTACACCTACTTCAAAGAAATCCCCGGCGAGATCTTGGAAGCGGCCCGTATGGATGGTGCCTCATTGCGAGAAGAGGTGATCTATGTCCTCACTCCAATGGCCATTCCCGGCATTGCGTCAACAGTTCTTCTGAACATCATTCTGGCTTGGAACGAGGCGTTCTGGACGATCAACTTAACCGCTGGCAACGCTGCACCTTTGACAGCATTTATCACTAGTTATTCTAGCCCCGAAGGGCTGTTCTACGCCAAGCTTAGCGCGGCATCGGTTATGGCCATTGCGCCAATTCTCATCATGGGCTGGTTCAGCCAAAAGCAACTTGTCCGGGGCCTGACCTTTGGTGCTGTTAAGTAAGGAAACAGAATATGGGACGCATACAGCTTAAGCAGGTTCAAAAGAAATTCGGTGACGTTGAGGTAATTCCACCGTTGGATTTGACCATCGAAGAGGGCGAATTTGTCGTTTTCGTTGGCCCGTCAGGTTGCGGTAAATCCACCCTATTGCGCCTAATCGCGGGTCTTGAGGACACGACATCCGGCAAAATCGAAATCGACGGCGCAGATGCGACTGACTTGCCGCCAGCCAAGCGCAAGCTTGCGATGGTATTCCAATCTTATGCGCTTTATCCGCATATGTCAGTGCGTAAAAACATCGCTTTTCCGATGCGCATGGCAAAGATGGACAGGGCCGAACAAAACAACCGGATCGAAGCGGCCGCCAAAGCGCTTAATTTGACAGATTACCTTGATCGTAAGCCCGGTCAATTGTCGGGTGGTCAGCGACAGCGTGTGGCTATTGGCCGAGCGATTGTCCGCGAACCGTTGGCGTTTTTGTTCGATGAACCCTTGTCCAACTTAGACGCGGCCTTGCGTGTTGGCATGAGAATGGAGATTTCCGAACTACACAAAAAACTTGATACAACGATGGTATATGTGACCCACGATCAGGTCGAAGCCATGACAATGGCGGACAAGATCGTTGTACTGCAGGCCGGAGTGATCGAGCAGGTAGGCTCGCCGCTTGATCTTTACCGCGAACCACGCAACATATTCGTTGCCGGTTTCATTGGCTCACCCAAAATGAACCTGATTGAGGGCGCCGAAGCTGAGCGGTTTGGTGCGCAAACGATCGGGATCCGTCCCGAGCATTTGGTCTTTTCTAAGGACAGTGGCGAATGGACTGGTACCGTTGGAGTGTCCGAACATCTTGGGTCTGACACGTTCTTGCACGTCACTGTGGACGGCTTTGCCGAAGCTGTCTCTGTGCGTATTTCCGGCGAAGTAGATGTGCATTTCGGCGATACTGTGTATCTGTCACCACAGCTGGATTTGATCCACAAATTTGGCGCGGATGGGCTGCGGATCAAATGAAGGTATTGAACGGGAAAGTGGCTATTGTTACGGGCGGAGCGCGCGGCATTGGTCGCGCGATTTGCGAAGCTATGGCGGCAGCAGGCGCAAAAGTGGTTGTGGCCGATCTGAACGAGGCAGTCGCTGTTGAAACTGCCAGTGCCATTGGCGGTATCGCGGTTGCGGCCAATGTCATGGATTTTGACGTGATGGCTGGCGTTGTGGCGCAGGCTGAGTCGACTTACGGCGGCGTTGATATTCTTGTGAACAATGCGGGTATCTTCAACATGGCCTCGATCGACAAAATTACCCCAGAAGATTATCGCCGCCAATATGACATCAATGTCGGCGGTACAATCTTTGCATGTCAGGCTGTTGTTCCTGCAATGAAAAAGCGTGGTGGCGGCGCGATCATAAACTTCTCCAGTCAGGCCGGTCGGCGAGGAGAGCCGAACATTAGCCTGTATTGTTCAACAAAAGCTGCGGTGATCTCCGTCACGCAATCGCTGGCACTAGAACTGGCGGGCGATAATATCCGTGTAAATGCCATCGCCCCAGGAGTGATCGACACACCGATGTGGGACACTGTCGATGCTCAATTTGCGGAATACGAAAACAAACCAAGGGGTCAGAAAAAGCGTGAGGTTGGAGAAGCGGTACCACTCGGGCGCATGGGCGATCCAGCTGATATCGCAGATCCATGTGTATTTCTCGCATCCCATGCAGCGCGCTATATCACGGCGCAAACGCTGAACGTCGATGGTGGAAATTGGATGAGCTGATGGATACACGCCAAACTATCACTGTGCCGCAAAAGCTCTGCAACGCTTTACTTAATGACGTGCCAAGCATTATTGCCGTCCCCACTTACGACCGCGCAAATCTAACCGCTGGTATCGTACATATCGGCCTTGGTAACTTTCACCGCGCGCATCAGGCTTGGTATTTGCACCGCCTCATGCAACAGGGGCTTGCGCACGATTGGGGTATCGTCGGCGCTGGCGTTCGCGCTGGTGATGCGGTGATGCGCGACAAGCTTCTTGCTCAAGACTGTCTGACCACCTTGATGGAGCTGGATCCAAAAGGGACCAGCGCCGAAATCATAGGTTCTATGATTGATTTTATCCCTGTTGATGAAGACAACAGCAGTCTGATTGCACGGATGAGCGATCCCGCGATCCGCATTGTCGCGCTGACTGTTACTGAAGGCGGCTATTATATTGATCCAGTCAGTAAATGTTTTGCACACGATCATGCAGATATTCTACACGATGCGGCCGATCCCAGTCAGCCTCACACGGCGTTTGGGGCGATGATCGCTGCGTTGAAGAAACGCCGCGATGCAGGCGCTGGGCCCTTTACTTGCCAAAGTTGTGACAACTTACAAGGCAATGGCGATATCCTGCGCCAGACGGTCGTGTCATTGGCTCGCATGTCGGACCAAGCCCTTGCCGACTGGATTAACGTTAACTGCACATTCCCCAATTCTATGGTCGATTGTATTGTACCCGCCACGGGCCCCATAGAACTTGCGCTGGTCAACACCTTCGGCATTGATGACGCAGCCCCTGTGACCCACGAAAACTTTCGCCAATGGGTGATTGAAGACAAGTTCTGTGCAGGACGTCCCGATTGGGACCGCGTCGGTGCGACTTTCACGGACGAGGTTTATGCGTTTGAGGCGATGAAAATTCGGATCCTGAACGGCGGGCACCAATTGATCGCTAACGCGGGCGAAGTCCTATCGATCGAACATATTTCGGGCTGTATGGATCATAGGTTGATCAGCGACTACTTCCGCAAAACCACCACATCCGAGATCGCCAAACAGGTACATGCAGTTCCAGGCATGACGCCGGACGCCTATGCTGATCTGATCGACAACCGCTTTTCCAACGCTGAGATTGTGGACACGGTGCGCCGGGTCGCATTTGATGGGTCATCGCGGCAAACGGGTTTTATTTTGCCGACCTTACGCGACGCGTTGGCCAATGGCGACCCGATGGAGGGGCTGGCCTTGTCCCAAGCAATCTGGGCGCGGATGTGCGAAGGCACGCGCGAAGATGGTTCCATCATCCTACCCAATGATCCGATTTGGGAAAAGCTGACCGTCGCTGCGAGAGCTGCGAAAACAAACCCTAAGGCATGGCTCGCCCAAGAAGACATTTATGGCGACCTTGCGGACAACGCGGGCTTTGCCGACCTCTTTGAACGCTGGCTGACGCTGATCTGGTCTGATGGATTAGAAGCGGCTCTAACTGCCTATATACAAGGATAATCGATGATGAAAGCAATCGTCTACACGGCCAAGAATGAAGTGACGTTCAAGGATTTTCCGGACCCAAAGGCAGGTCCCGACGAAGTTATAGTTGCAGTCAAAGTGAGCGGCATTTGCCACACCGATTACGAGGTGTTGAAAGACAACTATGGCACAGGTGCGTTCCCCGTTGTTCCAGGGCATGAATACGCGGGCGTCGTTATTGAAGTTGGAGTAAATGTCACCAGTGTTAAAACTGGTGACCGCGTTGCAGTCGACCCGAACCTTGAATGTGGTGCCTGCCTTGCTTGCGAGCGTGGCTGGGCGCATCTATGTGAAAACCTTGGCGCCTATGGCGTGACAACGCACGGTGGCTTTGCCGAACTTAGCGTTGTCAAAGCAACTGCTGTGCATTCGATCGGCGAGATGTCATTCGCCCAAGCGGCCTTGGCCGAACCGATGGGCTGCGTTTTAAACGGCGTGGACGCCGTACACGAAACATGGATGAAAAACGCCCTGATCTTTGGCGCGGGACCCATGGGTTTGCTGATGGGAATGGCGTTGAATGCGCAAGGCATCGCCGATGTCGCATTCGTTGATATCTCTGACAACCGCTTAGAGCTTGCCTCCAACTTTGGGTTCAAAGCTTTAGCAAGCGGATCGGATGATATGAGAGAGTGGCACCACGGCGCTGACCTTGTGGTCGAAGCCACAGGCGTTCCCGACGTCGCATCAGGTCTGACAGCCTATATGGCCAACGGTGGAAAAGGGCTATTTTTCGGTGTCTGCCCCTCAGATTCCAAAATTGAAATCGCACCCTTCGAAGTGTTCCGCAGGCAGCTTACCCTTGCGGGCTCACACTCGCTTAACCATAATATTCCCCGTGCGTTGGATGCACTCACCGGGCTTGGCGAGACGGTTGAACGAACGGTATCACATAAATTGCCGCTCAGAGAAATCGCACACGTGCTCGATTCCAAACCACCGCAAGATAGCTTAAAAGTGCATTGGGTCGCGACTTAGTCGTCAGGGGCAGTGTTAGATTAAACTAGGTGGCACTGTCAGACAAAACGAGCTTGAGACGGGCAGGGTGGTTTCGTAGCCTCGCCGTATGACAAAACGCTCTCCATTCAGGTACTTTAAAACGAGCCCAGAGATCATCCGCCTGGCAGTGATTTT
>CALFSV010000041.1 GCA_937916485.1 uncultured Paracoccaceae bacterium
GGGTATTCGAAGGCCATCCGGTGGCACAGATCGCGCCAATCGCAGTCCGTGGCATTGGCCATTGCAGCCCCTTCGGCCGCCAGCGCGGCATGATTGCCCGCGCTTTGATCTGACCAGGCCAAAGCCGGGCGAGGATTGCTGCCGTGACGCGTTCTATTTCAGCGATCAGCAACAGCATGCAGCGCGGATGCCCTTCGAATTGATCCGCCAAACCTGTGAAATACGCCCGTCCGCCGATCTCCTCATCATAGGCGACCTTCAATGCTTCTGAGTAACTCGCAAAGCTCCGGGGTTGAGGGGTCATGACCTGTCTCGGACTCCTGGCAATGTATCGGGCTGCAAGTGGCAGGCTATGGCCAATCCATCTTCCAGAACGCGCATCGGCGGGACGGTCGTATCGCAGGTGCCTTTGATCAGATGAGCGCAGCGGTTGGCAAAAGGGCATCCTTTTGCGCCCAGATCCACACCACCAGCACCGGCGGCCTGAGCCTCCGCAGTCTCGGCGACACCTTCGAGCCAGCCCTGCCGCATCTCTGGCACCGAGGCGAGGAGGAGCTTTGTATAGGGGTGCCAGGGCGGTTGGAACACTGCCTCTGCCAGGCCTTTTTCCACGACGCGCCCCGCGTATAGCACCACCACGTCATCGGCAAAGCTGGAGACAGTGGATAAATCATGGCTGATGAACATGAAGGAAATGCCCAGCCGGTCCTTGAGGTCATTGAGCAACGCAATCACGCCGGCCGCTACGACGGTATCAAGGGCTGATGTCACCTCGTCACAGAGGATCACCTTGGGATCGGCGGCCAGCGCGCGCGCCAGGTTGACCCGTTGTTTTTGCCCGCCCGACAACTCGCCCGGAAACCGGCTGGCGAATTCAGGCGGCAGGTCGACGAGAGTAAGAAGTTCGGCGACTCGCGCCGCTTGTGCCTTGCCAGTCAGCCCATGGTAGAATTGCAGCGGACGGCCCAGCAGATCGCGAATGCGCATGCGCGGATTCAGCGCCGTGTCGGCCATCTGAAACACGATCTGGCAATCGCGCAGAGTGGCTTTGTCGCGGTCACCGACTGCGGGCGCAACACTCTTGCCTGCGATGCAGGTTTCGCCCTCGCGGGTCGGGGTCAGGCCAGCGATTACGCGGGCCAAGGTGGATTTTCCACAGCCGGATTCACCAATGACACCGACAACCGTTCCTTTAGGCACATCTACGGAAACGTCGCGCAGGATGGTCACTGCGCCATAGCCTGCGGTGATATTCCGGGCGGACAGAATGATCTCGGGGTCGGCGGCGGGAAGGTGCCCGGGCCGCTCTGCCGGGGTCACGGCATCCATCAGCGTCTTGGTGTAGGCGTGTTGGGGCGCATGGATGATCTGGTCGGTATCGCCCATTTCAACCACGGCCCCGTCCTTGAGTACCAGAATGCGGTCGGCCATCTGCGCCACGACGGACAGATCGTGGGTGACATAAATCGCGGCGGTGCCCTGTTCGCGGATGATGTCCTTGAAGGCCTTGAGCACCTCGATTTGCGTTGTCACGTCCAGCGCCGTTGTTGGCTCATCCAGGATCAGCAGATCCGGCCCGCAGGACATCGCCATTGCCGCCATCAGCCGCTGGAGCTGACCACCGGAAACCTGATGCGGAAAGCGCGCGCCGATGTTCTCAGGATCAGGAAGATCCAGCTTGCGATAGAGGTCGAGTGCGGTGTTGCCAGCAGTCATGGCGTCTGCCGTGCCATGCCATAGCGGCGCTTCGATCACCTGTTTGCCGATCCGGATGGCGGGGTTGAAGCTGGCGGCGGCAGATTGAGCGACATAGGCAACCTCGCGGCCGCGCAAGGCATGACGTTCCTTCGGTGCCAGCGCCATGACATCGCGGCCATTCAGCACGACTTTGCCGCCCGAGATGCGGCAACCGGGGCGGGCAAATCCCATGGCCGCCAGCGAAATGGTGGATTTTCCAGAGCCACTTTCGCCTATCAGCGCGACCACTTCGCCCTTTTTGACGCTGAATGAAACGCCATTGACGATGGGCACATACTGGCCACCCGGCGGGCGGCCCTGAACCTGCAGATCAGTAATGGATAAAATGTCGGTCATTGGTCGATTTTCTCCAGCACGGTTTCGCCCTGCTGGCGTTGTTGGAACCAGTCCACCAGCAGGTTCATGCAGATCGTGAGGGAAGCGATGCAGGCGGCGGGGATCAGGGCGGCGGATGAGCCAAGGAACAGCCCGCCGATGTTTTCCTGCACCATCAGGCCCCAATCGGCATCGGGCTCCTGCACGCCCAGGCCCAAGAACGACAGGCCAGACAGGAACAGGATCGAAAAGGTGAAACGCAGGCCAAACTCGGCAATCAGCGGTGCCATGGCGTTGGGCAGCACTTCGCGGCTCAGGATCCACCACGCGCCCTCACCCCGGGCGCGGGCTGCCTCGACAAAATCCATGACCCCGATATCCATCCCCAGCGCCCGGCTGACGCGAAAGACGCCAGTGGACAGCACCAGGCCGACAGTCAGGACCAATACCGTGATCGAGGTGCCAAGCGCCCCGATGACAACAAGGGCCAGCAGGGTCGAGGGAAAGGCCATGAAAGCTTCCACGATCCGGCTGATGATGATGTCAAACCACCCGCGCAGGATGGCGGCGGCGAACCCCAGTGTGACACCCGCGGCAAATGCGATCACTGTGGTGATCAGGGCCAGCAGCAGCGTCGTGCGCACCCCATAAAGCAACCGCGAGAACACATCGCGCCCCAGCTTGTCTGTGCCCAGCCAGCCGCCCTCGCCAATCGGGGCAAAGGTCTTTGTCGATATGATTTCGGCCTCGCCATGAGGCGCCAGGGTCGGTCCAAGAATTGCCAAAAACACCCACAACAACAGGACAGCGCCAGCAACGATGGCGGTTTTTGTAAGCCGTAAGCCAGCGAAGACCGAGGCGCGTGGAACCGGGATATCTACATCGCTCATTTCGGGTACCTCAGGCGGGGGTTGGCCAAGATCGACAGAATGTCAGCCGTCAGGTTCAGCAGAATATACACCGCCCCAAAGATCATCGCGCAGGCTTGGATAAGCGGGATGTCCCGCAGCGTGACGCCGTCGATCAACAACCGCGTCAGGCCCGGCACGCCAAAGATCGTTTCGACAATGATAACGCCCGACACCATGTAGCTGAGGTTGAGCGCAATCACTGTCAGGATCGGCGACAGCGCGTTGGGCAAGGCGTGGCGCAGCACCAGCCACCATTTCGGCAGGCCCTTGAGGGCCGCCATTTCCATATAGGCTGATGAAAAGATGTTGATGACCGAGGCGCGCGTCATCCGCATCATATGTGCCAGAACCGCAAAGCCGAGGGTCAGGACCGGCAGGGTCAGCGCCTGGACGTTTTGCCAAAAACTGTAATAGGGCCGCGTATTGGCCGTAGACGAAAGCCAGCCAAGCTCGACTGCGAAGATTTTCATCAGGATCAGGCCGATGAAGAACTCGGGCACCGCGATCAGCGCGAGGGTGCCCATGGCCAGTGACTTGTCCAATGGGCCACCGGCCCGCATTGCAGCCCAAAGACCAAGGCCAAGCGCCAGTGGAATCGAAAACGCCGCTGCCAACAGCGCCAGCCGCAGGGTGTTCCACATCCGGCTTTCGATCATGTCGGCAACCGGGCGTTTGGTGGCCAGCGATGTGCCCAGATCGCCCTGCACCATCCCCCCCAGCCATTCACCATAGCGCACGATTGCGGGCCGGTTCAGGCCCATTTCCGCGCGCAGGGCCGCCAAAGATTCTTCTGTGCGCGATTGCCCGAGGATCGCCTCGGCAACATCACCGGGCAGAATCTCGGTCGCCCCAAAGATGATGATAGAGGCCAGAAACAGGGTCAAAAGCCCCTGAAGCAGCCGGTTGGCGATCAGTCTTAGCACCTTGTTTCTCCCTGCCAACGTCCTCGGACTCTCGCCGCTGACGTGCCTTGGGGCAAACAACTTAATCTGCCCAAATGGGGTGGTTTTGGTTATGGCAGGGCTATGCGTAGAATCGCCTTGTTACCAATCTGGGGGTCCTTCATCCGGAAATTTGTCCTCCATTCCCGGCAAGAAAACCGTGCTACGCTTTGTGCAAATGGCGCTGACGCATAACTCTCGTTATGGCTCAGTAATGGAATCGGTTGGTTGTGCCAATCCGTCCTCGCGGCCAACATCATCACAATCAAGTCGTTCAGGGAGGAACAGATATGTCCGATATCGACCAACTGGTACGCCAGTTCAAAGCCGGCGCGCTTAGCCGCCGAGGCTTCATCAAACGCGCCGGGGCTTACGGATTGATCGTACCCGCGGCTGCCAGCTTGCTATCGATGGCTGGCCCCGCTCAGGCCCAAGACCCCAAGCGCGGCGGCTGGCTGCGGATTGCGCAGGGCAATACGGATGACACGCTCGAGCCTGTCGCAATGACTGACACGGCCGATGCCATCTATGGCAATGCGGTCTACCAGCGCCTGACCCGCCTGCTGCCGTCGCTTGAAGTTGAAGGCGACGCTGCCGAAGAGTGGAGCGTAAATGCGAGCGCCACCGAATGGACTTTCAAGCTGCGCTCTGGCTTGACCTTCCACAACGATCAGAATGTCACCGCAGCAGATGTGGTTGAAAGCCTGCAGCGCCACATCGCCGAGGGGTCAGAATCGCCGGCCAAGGCGCTGCTGTCGACCGTAACTGCAATCGAGGCGTCGGATGCGATGACCGTCAAGATCACCATGTCGTCGGGCAATGCCGACCTGCCGGTGATCATGTCGGATTACCACCTGTCGATCCACCCGGCAGGGTTCACCGATTTCGCCAAGGCCATCGGATCAGGCCCTTTCAAGGTGATGGAGTTTATTCCTGGTGAACGCGCCGTGTTTGAACGGTTCGAAAACTACTACGAACCAGGAAAACCCTATCTGGATGGTCTCGATTTCATCCCCGTTCCCGATGCCAACGCGATGCTCAGTGCACTTTTGTCGGGTGATGTCGACATCGTTTACAACGTACCGGCCTTTGCAGTTGATCAGCTGAATGCAAATGACGCGGTCACGCTTTACAACACGCCAACCGGCAGCTTCACGAATATGGTGATGATGGTTGACCGAGCCCCCACCGACAATGCGGATTTCCGCAAAGGTGTGAAACATGCATTGGATCGGGAACTGGTACTGTCTCAGGTGTTTAAAGGCATCGGAACCATTGCCGCCGACACGCCCATCGGGCCGACCTACAAATACTGGTGTTCTGATGTAAAACCTGCGGAGTATGATCTGGACAAGGCCAAGCATTATTTCGACAAGGCCGGCGTCAGCGGGTTTGAATTGTTCACCTCCGAGACAGCAGGATCCTCAGCCAATGACATCGCTCTGACCTTTCAGCAATCGGCCAAAGGTGCCGCTGACGTCACTGTCACCAAAGTGCCGTCCGATGGCTATTGGTCGCATACCTGGATGCAAAAGCCGATGACCATGTCCGGCTGGAACGCCCGGCCCACTGTAGATGCCTTCCTGACGATCGCGCATATGAACGGTGGTAGTTGGAACGAAACAATGTGGGGCTCAGATCAGTTCGATCAGATGATCGTCGCCGCCCGGGCCGAGTTGGACGATGCCAAGCGCGCACAGATGTACTGTGACATGCAGCATATGCTGAACGATGATGGTGGTTTTGTGAACGCGGTGTTCCAGAACCAACTGGAAGCAGCGTCGAAAAAGGTCATGGGGTACGAACCGCATCCCGTCGGTTCCCTGGGTGGCTTTGGCCAGGTGTTCCGCGACATGTGGATGGCCTGAACCCACGTTGACTGACGATCTGAAATTGCAGGCCACCAATCCAATGGGGTTGGTGGCCCCGGACAATCTTTGCTTTCTCTAAG
>CALFSV010000042.1 GCA_937916485.1 uncultured Paracoccaceae bacterium
AACCGCGGACCTACTGATTACAAATCAGTTGCTCTACCAGCTGAGCTATAGGGGCCTTTCGGCAAGCCTTTACTAGGACATGTTGCGACGTGCAAGCCCTTGATCAGCGATTGGCGCGGGCGAGGAATGCGACAGCGATCAGGCCAACGAGCGTGATGGAAAGCGCGGCGGGTGCGGCCTCGGCCAGGTTTTCGAGGCTGGCCTTGGAATGGACCCGGGTCGCGAGGGTGTCATAGTTGAACGGACGCAAAAGCAGGGTCGCCGGAAGCTCTTTCACGCAGTCCACAAAAACCAGCAAAAGCGCCGAGCCGAGCGAGGCTCGCAGCAAGGGCGCGTGGACGTGGCGCAGGGTGCCGCCTGCTGTTTGCCCCAAGGACCGCGCCGCCATCGGCAGGCTGGGCGGGACGCGCCCAAGGGCAGCGTCTGCGGTGCCTTGGGCGATCGCAAAGAACCGCACGAAATAGGCCAGAACGAGGGCGAAGGCGGTGCCGGTCAACAACAGGCCCGGGTCATTGCCCGTCATCGCAAAGATGGCGTCCGCAACCCGGTTATCCAGCGCAGCCAGCGGGATCAGGATGCCGAGGCCAAGCACAGCCCCTGGCGCGGCATAGCCGATTGCCGTGACGGGCAGCAAAAGAACCGGCAACCGCCGCCCGGACATCCGTACTCCGTAGACCATGAAAACCGCCGCCAGAACGGTCAGGATTGCCGCCGCCGACCCAACCGTCAGGGTGTGGAATAGCGCCCGGGCCAACCCCGGCCGAACCCATTCCTGCGCGTCGAAGGCATGGCTAAGCAGGACAGAAACCGGCAAGACAAACCCCACCGCAAAGGGAACAAAGCAGGCCACAAAGGCAACCACAGACCGCCACCCGGACAATTGGTAGGCCTGAACCGGTCGCTGCCCTCGGGCCGTGCTAAAGAACCTAATCTTGCGCCGATTTATCTTTTCCAAGGTGACCAGCAACACGATCAGGACCAGCACACATGTCGCGATCTGGGCGGCTCCGCCCAGGTTTCCGGCCTGCAACCACACGCTGAAAATGCCGGTTGTGAGGGTCTGTACGGCAAAGTAGTCGACGGTGCCAAAGTCGTTGACCGTCTCCATCATGGCGACGGCCACACCCGCCGCGATCGCGGGCCGGGCCAGCGGAAGGCCAACCCGGAAGAAGCGGCCCAAGGGCCCGACACCAAGCGCACGGGCCACTTCGTAGCCCGCCCCGGACTGTTCGCGGAACGCCGCCCTGGCCAGCAGATAGACGTATGGGTACAGAGCCGCACTCAGCACCAGGATCGCCGCGCCGCGCGTTCTGACCTGGGGGAACCAATAATCCTGCGAATTCGTCCAGCCAAAGACCTGCCGCATGGCGGTTTGCAGGGGACCCGCATACTCTAGGAAATCGACGAGGGCATAGGCGCCGACATAGGCCGGCACGGCTAGCGGCAGCAACAGCGCCCATTGCAGCCAGCCCCGTCCGGGAAATCGGTACATGGAGACGATCCACGCCGCCCCTGTCCCGACACAGGCCGTCAGAAGCCCTACCCCGAACATCAGAATGACCGTGTTGCCAACATAACGCGGCAAGGTTGTCGCCAAAAGATGCGGCCAGACGTTCTCGCTTGGCGTCATGGCGAGCCATAGGACAGCCACCACGGGCAACAGCACAAGGGCTGCGATCAGCGCCGAACCGACGGACCAGACCCCGGGCCAGCCCCTGTTCGTGCGAAGGCCAAGCCTGTGCAACAGACCGGGCGGGTCAAAAGTATTCTGAGGCAAATGGTCGGACATAGCATCGGCGTAACCGAAAGCGGTTTCACTGTCCAGAAAGGGTCTTATACTATACCGACGACGAGCGCGTCATGAGAGCGCGCCGGAATGTTCGGCCAGGCAGGACCAGAAATGCAGATCGTCTTTCATATTGGTGCCAATTGCACGGATGGGGACAGACTCGTCCGGTCACTTGTCAAGAACAGCGACGCCCTTGCCCCGCAAGGGGTCAGCATCCCGCCTCACGCCCGGTACCGCAAGCTGCTTCGCGAAACAATTCAAAGCCTTGCGGGAAGCACGCCCGCACCCGACACCCGCGACATTCTGGTCGATGAGATCATCGAAGATACAGACGCTGACCGGCTTGTGATGAGCAACTCTACCTTCATTTGCCTGCCCCCCCGGGTGTTTGAAGGCGGGCAGTTCTACGGTTTGCTGGAAATGAAAATTCGGGCACTGACGATGTTGTTCCCGAAAGATGACATTGAACTGTTTCTGGCGCTGCGAAATCCGGCGACCTTTATTCCGGCGGTTTTCGAACAGGCCCGAACCAAGAATTTCGGCGCTTTCATGGATGGGGTCGATCCGACCTCGCTGCGCTGGTCTCAGGTCATCACCCGGATCCGCACCATCGCCCCGACCGCCAAGGTGACCGTCTGGTGCAATGAGGACACCCCCCTGATCTGGGGCGATATCCTGAAACAGATGATCGGTGATGCAGCCCCCGTGCGGCCGATCGGAGAGTTTGACCTCCTGGCCACCATCATGAGCCCCGAAGGGATGAGCCGCTTCCAGGCCTATCTCGCGACCCGCCCGCCCAAGACAGACCTGCAGATGCGGCGGGTGATCGCGGCCTTTCTGGACAAATATGCCCTGCACGACGAGGTGGAAGAAGAGGTGGACCTGCCCGGCTGGGACGCCCACCTGGTCGACCATCTGACCCGCATCTACGAAGACGACGTCAAACACATCGCAGGTTTGGAGGGCGTGACCTTTTTGGAGCCTTGAGAGGCCGCCCGAAAGATCAAGCCCCCACGATCACATGCCCAGCGCGGCCATGTACATTTCCAGCACGGCTTCTTCTTCGGCCAGATCGTCCTTGTCACGCTTGCGCATGGCCACGATCTTGCGCAAGACCTTGGTGTCATAGCCCCGGCCCTTGGCCTCGGCCATCACTTCTTTCTGCGCATCGGCGATGTCTTTCTTTTCCGCCTCCAAACGCTCGTAGCGTTCGACGAACTGCCGAAGCTCCTCGCCCGCAACTGAGGCCGCACCTTCGGTCACAACATCGCTCATCGGTCTACTCTCCTGCTGGTGGTCCGGCCCCTTCCCTAGCCTGAGGTCCGCGGCATCGCAAGCGACGGTGTGCCCCGGCTTGCGCTGGGCTGCCCGCTTGGGTAGGTCGGTCCGGGACAAAGGCAGGAGAACGCGATGGAATGGCTGGTCTGGATCGGCGCAGCGACGACCCTTGTCGGGTTTGTCGGCATTCTTTGGAGCATTTTTGCCGTGATGCGGGCCCGCAGAGCCGGGCTGGATGACGAAGGTCTCAGGGCGCGGATGGGTAAGGTGCTGCCTGTGAATATCGTGGCCCTTTTCCTATCCTTCCTGGGTCTCATGATGGTTGTTGTGGGCGTTATCCTCGGCTGACACCGCGTCGAAGCCGCCGGCCACCTGCGCTGCGCGGACAAGGATCGTCGAGGGGGCCCAGACCCGGTCCTGAGGCAACCAGCCGCGCAACTCTCGCAGCATTCTGGGCAGGCCCGCGGTATGGGCCGCCCGCATCGGCCCACCATCGCGCCTTGGATAGCCCATGCCATAGATGGCAAGGGCATCCACGTCCCCCGCCCGCGCCACCTTGCCAGCATCTAGAAGGCGCGCGCCTTCCGCCAATAAGGCGCCAAGCACCCTGGGGCGCACTCGATCATCGACAGGTCCCGCAAGCGTGCCGCCAAACGGGCCAGAGCCAAAGCCCCAGTCGACGAATGCCCGGTCGATGGAATCCTCGGATATGCCCTGCCCTACAAGCCAGGCTATCGCACGATCCTGCGCCGAGAATAGCCGGGCCACCAAGGCCTGACCGGCCTCGGTCGGGCGCCTTTTGCCGGTATCGTCCAGTGCAAGAAGCTCTTTCGCTACCTGCCGCTCAGCCTGGAAAATGTGGCGCAGGGCAATGCTTTGGGGGTGGCTGAAACAATCCTCGAAGGCAGCAAGCTCAAATTCCAGCGCCGCCTCATAGGGCAGCAAAAGTGCGGCCTCGACACAGTCCACGATTGATGTTGCGGCCATCAGCGCCTTTGGGCCGAGCGCCTTGCGGGTCGCGGCAATCGTCTTGATGACCTCGCTGGCCTGACCAATGCGGGCATAGCCGCCTTCGGACCGGCGGGGGCCCAGCGGCTCACCCACCACGCCAAGGGCATACGCATGGGCGGCAGAGCCTGCGTCGCCCTGCACGATCCCGTCGATCAGCCCGATGGACTGGGCGGTTTCGGCCGGTACCGGTTTGCCCGACAGCAGCATACGCAGGGCGGCATCGGCCCCGACAAACCGGGGCAACCGCTGGGTCCCTCCCCCCCCGGGCAAAAGCCCCATGCTGATCTCAGTAAAGGCGATGGCGCTGCCGGAAACGGCAAGGCGGTAGTGTGCGGACAACGCCAGCTGTGCCCCCGCGGCATGGGCCGGTCCTTGCAAAAGGACGACGACAGGCTTGCTGCAGGTTTCGATCCGCTGGCACAGAACAGCCAGGGTCGGCGCCCGCTTTTGCGCCTTGCCGAAAACACCCAGATCCACACCGACCGAGAAAACCGGCCCTTCTGCCATGATGACGATGGCGTCAACATCGGGATTGGCATCATATTGATCGATGCTGTCCCACAGTGCCGCACGAAGCGCGCCGCCAAGCGCATTTACCGGCCCATGGTTCAAAGAGACCATCGCAACACGCTGAGCCACCGTCGTCTGCAAAGGTTGGGAGGCCTGAGATTGTGTCGTCATTTTCGTCCCTCTTCCATCACCCGGCAACGAGAACTGTGCCGCGGACCTGCGTCCTCAACCACCGCGCACCTGTCCCAATTTGCTGCAAAAGCCCCGGCCCGCCAGCCAAGACTATGCCAACAATTGTATCTATACTCTGAAAGAAGGTCCAAAAAGAGGCAAAGGTCCAGCGTTCAATTGTGGTACTTTGGCGTTGAAATGGCCGTATTGGGTCACTCTTGCTTGCCAAAACGTGCTTTGAACCTTCGATCAGGGCCGTCACAGGACGTCGCTTGTCACGCGTCGCTATACTCTGGGACAAAACACTTCGTAAAGGCGTTCAAGGATGGGACGCACCCTGGGGTCGGCCAGTTGGTACCGGATTGTCCGCCCATCGCGGCTGCAGGACACAAGGCCCTCGGTGCGCATCCGGGCCAGTTGACCCGAAACGTAGGACTGGCTTGCCCCCAGCTTTTCTTCAAGTTCACCAACCGATTGCTCTCCCGGTACCAGCGCGCACAGCAGGCGAAGGCGCGCAGGGTTTGCCAGCACCTTTAGGACATCCGCCGCCGCGTCCGCCGCCCGGTCCATCTCGGCGGGATCCATATCGGCCATGTTCTGCACAGCCGGACCTTGGTTCGCATGGTCCTGCCGAGCAATTTCCGCCAATGGTGTGAGAACTGGGTCTGTCATGCAGCAAGAATAGTCAGTCAATGGCCTACTGACAACCAAGCTACGTTGCTTTGATCGCTGGACGAGGCACGAAGCACGCGATATCCACACGTGCATGGATATCAGACAAATCACCCCCGCCTATGCCGTCTCACCGCAGATCGCACCCGAAGACATCCCCGCGATCGCTGCGGCTGGATATACGACGATCCTGTGCAATCGGCCCGATGTCGAAGTCCCCGCAGGATTGCGGGCCGATGACATTCGCCGGGCTGCCGAGGCGGCTGGGCTGAGCTTTGTCCTGAACCCGGTCACCCATGACGGGCTGAACGAGGAAATGGTCCGCCTCCAGACAGACACGCTTGTCACCTCTGCCGGGCCGGTTCTGGCCTATTGCGCTTCGGGCACCCGGTCTTCGATCGTGTGGTCCCTTGGGCAGGCGGGCCATATGGCAACGGACGACATCATAGATGCCACGGCGAAAGCTGGCTATGAATTGAGCGGGCTGCGTCCAAGGCTCGACGCGCTCGCCCAGGGCTAGGGCTAGGGCTAGGGCTAGGGCTAGGGCAAGTCTAGGGCGACCCGGCCGGGTCATCCTCCCCCGGCAAGTCTGCAAGGGTGGCCATGTCGATCCCCGGCCAATCCCCCTCCTCTGCCGTGTCAAAGGCGGTCGGCAGATCATCCAGCGCCGAGATGGCGACATCGGGCTCTTCTCCCTGCCACGAGGAGTCGTCGCCAAAGTCCGGCCTCACCATGTCGATGTCCAGGGCCTGACCGCCCATCAATCCTAGCGAAGGGTCGGGGATGTCCGGGGCCGCCAGACTGTGAGGCAGGGTTGCCACCTGCGCAAACCGGGTATCGGTCATTTCCATCGGCGGCACCCATTCCACCCTGACCGCTCGCAGCCCAGTGACTTGACCCAGCCTTGCCGGGGCAAACACCGCACCATCCGGCCCCTCAAGGCGGAGGGACCGGGTTGTGACGCCGGGAAGCGGAATCGTCTGACCGACCTTCAGGTTCTCGGCCTCCCGGAGGGGCATGGGCAAGCGGTGAAGGACTGCATGCAACATGGCGGGCGCTTCAAGCACGGCGTCCCGGAACCTTTCGTTGAAGCCACCCCCGGCGCCAGCGCCCGGCTCAGCGTCGGGCAGAATCCCGTCGCTGGGGTCCTGTTCGGCCGGCAGGATCAGGATCAGACTGCACTGTCGGTCGACCACCCCCAGGTCCAGCCGGAACCGGACAAGCCGGTAGGTCCGTTCCCGGAACATCAGACCGACCGTCCGGGCATCGGGCAACGGGCCCGCCACCTCTGCCTCGTCGGTCCAGCCGGACAGGCTATTGCCATCGCTGGCCCTCGTCACCTCGCCCAGGACCCGTTCTGCAAAAGGCACGCAAAGGGCGATGTCGCCGGGTGAGGCAGGCCGGTCCGCCGCCACTGTCGGACGCAACCGGCCCAAGGTCACCATCTCAACCACAGCCGCGCGAAGCTGGGGATCAAGGGCCAGCACGCCTACATTGTCCCCGCGCCGGGTCAGGCCCAGCCGCAGAAGATCGCCGCTAAGGCCGTCCACGATACCCTCCAGACCAAGACACTCATCCTCGACCCCAAGAACAGTTAGCGACAGCCCCAGACCACGGTCCGCGGCCCGCGCCATCGCAAGGGCCAAGACCCGCGCGGGGCTAAGGTGCGCCGGCTCTGGTAAAGGCTCTATCTGACGTAGCAGACGGCGTAGCATCTGATGATTGCTCATATTCCCCAACTGATCCGGACTCTGGCCACGCCCCTGGCGCTGCAACGTTAGCGCGGGAATAGTTAGCAACGGGCTAACAGCGCTTACTCGGCGGCCAGAGCCTCGGGTTTGGGTAGGGTGACCCGAAACGCAGCACCGCCCTGCCCGGGCAGATAGGAGACGCGGCCGCCCAGCCGTTCCATAATCTCACGGCAGATGGCCAGACCCAACCCTGCCCCACCTGCCCTGGCATGATCGCCAAGGCGCGAAAATTTTTCAAAGATCACTTGCTGTTGGGCCGGTGGAATACCGGTTCCGTTGTCGACAAAATCGACTACCGTTCCGCCCGCAACACGATGGACCACGATCCGAAGCTCGGGCGTTTTGGCGTCACAGTACTTCTGAGCGTTGGAGATAAGGTTGATGAAAACCTGTCCAAGCCGGTCAAGATCGGTCAAAAGGGAAACCCCTTCATCGGCCTTGCGCCGCACGATCCGGATACCACCATCGAGCAGGCCCGCCGCCGATACCGCCCTGTCCAGCAGATCGTGCAACATGCCTTCTTGCGGGTGCAAAACGACCTGGCCGTTTTCCAGAACGGTGAGGTCCAGCAGATCATCAAGCAATCTGGTCAGGCGTGTCGCCTCTTCCTGGATGATGCCGGCATATTTGCGCTGCGCCTCGGCGGCGAGGCCGCCATCCTGCAGGATCTCCGAAAACGCCCGGATCGAGGTCATCGGCGTGCGCAATTCGTGGCTGATCTGGCTCAGGAATGCGTCTTTCTGGATCGAAAGGGCAGTCAGCTTGGCATTGGCATCCCGCAGGGCGCGGGCGGTTCGTTCCTGTTCGGCTGACTTTGCTTCGAGTTTGCTCGAATATTCCAGAATCTGCGCCGCTTCATCCGCCACGGCAATCAGGTCCTCGACCGACACGCTGGCACCTTCAGTCACCTGGCTTACCATGGCATGGGCTGTCGCCGCCCCGACCGAGCCGGACAGCAGGCGTTCGATGGATTGGACAAACTCCGGTGTCACATCAGGCAGATACCCTTCCTTGCCCTGCGCCGCCGCGGCCTTTTGGAAGATCGACTGCGCCTGTCCGGGTCCGATGATCCGTTGGACCATGATCAATAGGTCTTCCGCCTGGGCAGCATTCGGGGCCCAGGCGCGTGCGCCTTGCGAATGCTCAAAGACGTTCACGAATTGCGCGCCCTGCAACCGTTCCAACGGGTTGGGAAAGCTGATCAGAGAGCAGAGGACAAACATCGCCGCGTTCAGCAGGATCGACCAGAAGGTCGCATGCAAGAGAGGGTCAATCCCGTCGATCCCGAACAGGGCCTGCGGGCGCAGCCAGTCGATGCCCCAAGGGCCTTGCGCCATGACAGACATGGGAATGACCGCATCCTCGCCAAAGCTGGGCAGGAACAGCGACCAGCCCCAGATTGCAAAGCCGGTCAAAAGCCCGGCCGCCGCCCCGATCCGGGTGGCCCCGCGCCAGAAAATCGCGCCCAGCATGACCGGCAGGATCTGGGCGACGCCGGCGAACGAGATTAGGCCGATCGCGGCAAGCGCCCCGCCCCCGCCCGACACCCGGTAGTAAACATAACCCAGCGCCAGGACAGCGCCGATGGACACCCGTCGCGCCATCAGGACGATTGCCCGGACATCGCCAGACATCATCGCCCCCTGCGAGCGGGAGCGCAGCCAGATCGGCACCACGATGTGGTTCGACACCATTGTCGCAAGGGCAATCGTCGCGACGATGACCATCGAGGTGGCCGAGGAGAAGCCGCCCAGAAAAGACAGGGTGGCCAGCCCTTCGCGTCCCTGACTAAGTGGCACGCTCAGCACGAAAAGATCAGGGTTGGACCCCGCCGGCAGGATGTCGAGGCCGACAACCGCGATGGGCACCACAAAAAGGCTCATCAACATGACGTAGGTCGGAAACGCCCAACTCGCCGTTGCCAGGTGCCGTTCGTTGGCGTTTTCAACGACAAGGACGTGAAACATCCGGGGCAGGCACAGAAAGGCTGCGGCCGACAGGAAGGTAAGCCCCATCCAGCGTCCGCCCGACTGCTCCCAATGCGCGATGTCCGAGGTTTCGATGCGCTCCAGCGTTGACGCGACGCCGCCACCAATCCCCCAGACGACAAAGATCCCCACGGCCAGCAAAGCGGCAAGTTTCACCACCGCCTCGACCGCGATGGCCATGACGACCCCGTGGTGACGTTCGTTGGCATCCAGGTTCCGGGTGCCGAAGAGAACGGTGAAAAGGGCCAGGCCCGCCGCCGACCACAGCGCCACGGAATTGAGGTCCGATGCCTCCCAGACCGCCCCGCCCTCGCCCGCGAAAACCGCAAAGCTGAGAGTGATCGACTGCAATTGCAGCGCGATATAAGGGGCGACACCGACGATACACAGAAGGGTGACAATCACGCCCAGCGCGGTCGACTTGCCAAAGCGCGATGAGATCAGGTCAGCGATCGAGGTGATCCGGTGTGTCCGCCCGATCCGCACCAGCTTGCGCAGCACCCACCACCATCCCAACATGACAAGGCTGGGGCCAAGGTAGATCGTCAGATACTCGAGCCCGGACCGGGCGGCATAGCCGACCGCCCCGTAAAAGGTCCAGGCAGTGCAATAGATTGACAGGGACAGTGTGTAGATAACCGGCGCGCTCAACCACGCATCATCCCCCTGCGCCGCCCTGCGTTCGGCCACGAAGGCGACGATGAACAGGAAAGCGACATAGCTGAGCGCGACCGCAACGAGGAGGTTGAAGGTCAGCATCAGCGGTCCGCGTCCTCCGCCTCTTCTATTGCGCCCTCGGGCCGCAGTCGGCGGGACATCAGAAGGGCGGCTCCGATCAGCAGGACCCAGACGGCAAAAATGTAGATCAGGGCGTTACCGTTGCTGTAGCCCTCGTCTGATCCTTTGGGCCACAAAAGGGGCAGCATCCAGAGAATCGCGCCGAAGACGGGCAAAAGACGCAAGGCATCACGCAGCCGCCTTTGGCGGTATCCGGCACGCGCCAGAAACAGCGGCTGTCCGGGGGGGGGCGCCAATACCCTACCCCTCTACGAGGGACCGGACATGCTCCAGCACCTCGGCATTGGAAAACGGTTTGGTCATGAAGTGACTGGCCCCAAGACGCATCGCCATGTCCCGGTCCTTGGTCTGGCCGCGCGCGGTCAGCATCATGACGGGAATTGTTTCGGTCTGCGGGTCGGCGCGCAGATCTCGCAGGATGTCGAACCCTGACCGACCCGGCAACATCACGTCCAGGATGATCATATCGGGTGGCAGTTGCCGCACCCTGTCTGCCGCTGTTTCCCCATCAGAATGGGTATGCACCGTCCAACCGTCGCGGGTCAGAATGAAACTGATCGCCTCGATGATATTGGGCTCATCCTCGATCAGAAGGACCCTCTTTGCCATGCTGTCTCCTCCCGGCCTTCTCTCCCCAGAAGGCCGCCTTTCGGCAGACTATCGCGGCAAAGCGCAGGCCTGTCAAAGCCCACCTTTAGGGCCCACTGACAGGGGCTGGCGACGGCTCGGGCAGGATCGACGGTTCGCGGCGTGCGGTGCAGGCGGGCTGGGGACAAATCCGACACGTTCGCCCGACCGGCCGGGCCGGGATGACAGGGGCATCGGCGACGACAAGCATCGTCGCTGCATAGACGGGGGGCGTATCGAAACTGACCGGTCCCTGCGCCTCGGCAATGGCATAGCAGGTCAGGCGCGGCAAGGATGCGCCGGGCATCGTGACCACGGCCCGCATGGGTTGGCCGGGGCGGGACAAAGCCTGATAAAGCGGCCAAAGCGGGCAGCCCGGCCCGGTGCGTGGCAGGGCAAACCCTTCGATCGGTTTGAGGTGCAGCAGCGCACCTGCCCCATCACAAACCGCCAGCCCCATCTCTGGATGCGCTCCGCCAACAGGCAGGGCCGCCAACCTGCGCAGAACTGTCACCAAAGGCACCTCGAGCGCCTCTGCGATGGCGGCCGGATCATGGTCAAAGTCCAGGGCCGCCTGTGCAAGCAGATCCAGCGGCACGGCCAGGGCATCCGCCCGGTATTGGCCCAGCCATGCCAGGGCGCGATCGCGCCCCCCGTCCGAAAGGCCCCCAGCCCCATCCACGATCGCACGGGGGGTCAGCATAGGTTCGGGACCTTCAAGGCTTGCAACGTGATAGCCATTCAGGTCGAGGAACCGTTCAAGCTCTTCCACCGGCGAAAACGCGGCCCCGCCTTCGTCCTTGGGTGCATCCAGATAGGCCGCAAGCGCCTGCGAGGCATCGGCCAGGCGCCGGCTGTCGCCGTGAATGTTGCGGTGGAACCGCCCTTGCCAGTCGGGGTCCAGACCGTCGCTGCCCACAAGGATTGATGCGGTGGAGCGGATGGCGGTGACAACAGACAGGACTTCGTGCAGGGCGGTGTCCAGATGCGGGTCGTGGGTCAAACGGTCGGACATGGCCGCGACCCGTTCTTCCAGCGCGGCCAACCGGCGGGCCTGGCCGACGACAAGACCGGACCAGCCGGGAAATCTGGCTGCGAAATCTTCGCTTTGGTCTGTCTCTGCACCCGCTTGCGCCTGACTGGCAGCGGCGGCCCTCAGCGCCTCGACAAGGCCGCGCTCGGCCCCGTCGGCAAGGACTGCCACCTCAAGTTCGAGTTCGCGGGCGATATCGTTGAGGATCTTTCCGCCGATTCTGCGACGGTTGTGTTCAATGAGATTGAGGTAAGAGGCCGAAATACCGACCCGTGCGGCAAGGTCGGACTGGCTGATCTGCCGGTCCAGACGGCGGCTGCGGATACGGGCACCGGTAAGCTGACGTTGCGGCATGGAAATTCCATCTGTGTTTTCAGTGGCTTTCTGCAACTGCAAGCAAACTAATTTACATTTTGACAGCGACACCTGTCCATAACTTTACAGAAATATTCATCATTGTGAAGGCGTTGTTGAGAAATTTTCTGACGTGGCCGGTAGTAGGGCAGCATCGGGAGGTGCCTGACCTTGGACCATGTCCGAGGCTTCGGAAAATGTAAGGGAGGTTACATATGACCAGAACCAACTATTCGCGTCGCGGCGTGCTGAAGACCGGGGGCCTGACTGCCACCGGACTTGCCATGCCGACCATCTTCACGGCGTCATCCGCCAGCGCGTTCACCAACGAACCCACCGGAAGCTCTGTGAAGTTCGGCTTCAACGTGCCCCAGACCGGTCCTTATGCCGAAGAAGGCCTGGACGAGCTGCGCGCACAAGAGCTGGCAGTCGAGCATCTTAACGGGATTGGCGACGGCGGCATGCTGAACACCTTCTCGTCCAAGGCTCTGGACGGCACAGGCATCCTCGGCAAGCAGGTCGAGTTCGTGACCGGCGACACCCAGACGAAATCTGACGTTGCCCGGGCCTCGGCCCAGTCGATGATCCAGAAAGACGGCTGCATCATGATCAACGGCGGCTCGTCCTCGGGCGTGGCTATCGCTGTTCAGGGTCTGTGCCAGGAAGCTGGCGTGATCTTCATGGCGGGTCTGACACACTCGAACGACACCACCGGTAAGGACCGCAAGCGGAACGGTTTCCGTCACTTCTTTAACGGTTACATGTCCGGTGCCGCCCTTGGCCCCGTGCTCCAGGGCGCATACGGGACCGAGCGTCGGGCCTACCACCTGACCGCGGACTACACCTGGGGCTGGACACAGCAGGAATCGATCCAGGCCGTGACCGAGGCTATGGGTTGGGAAACTGTCCAGAACGTGCTGACACCCGTCGGTGCTGGCGACTTCTCGTCCTATATCGCTCCGGTTCTGAACTCGGGCGCAGACGTGCTGATCCTGAACCACTACGGCGGGGACATGGTCAACTCGCTGACCCAGGCTGTTCAGTTCGGCCTGAAGGACAAGCAGGTGAACGGCAAGAACTTCGAGATCATCGTGCCGCTGTACTCTGAGTTGATGGCGGCTGGTGCCGGCTCCAACATCCAGGGCGTTTACGGCTCCATGAACTGGAACTGGCAGCTGACCGACGCAGGCACCGCAGCCTTCGTCCGGTCGTTCGGCGAAAAGTACGGCTTCCCGCCGTCGGGTGCGGCGCACACCTGCTATGTGCAGACGCTGCTCTACGCGGATGCGGTGACCCGTGCCGGTTCGTTCAACCCCTGCGCCGTGGTCGAAGCCCTTGAAGGGTTCGAGTTCGACGGCATGGGCAACGGCCCAGTGCTGTACCGCGCTGAAGACCACCAGTGCTTCAAGGACGTCCTGGTCATGAAGGGTACCGAGAACCCGACCAACCAGTACGACACCCTGGAAATCGTGGAAGTCACACCGCGCGCTCAGGTCGAGTACGTGGAAGATCACCCGATGTTCGCCGGTGGCGATCTGGGCGAGTGCAACCCGGGCGCCTAATAGCGTCTTCGACGAGACCGATCCGGCGGCGCGACCGCCGGATCACCCCACGCCCTGGCAGATACCGGGGCCCGACCACGCCCGGCGAACGGGGCGATCACTCTGAACGATGAGACCTCGCGGTCAACAACAGGCAGGGGCCATGGACGATATTATCCTTCAAATTCTCAACGGTCTGGACAAGGGCTCGGCTTATGCCTTGATCGCCCTGGGTCTGACCCTGATCTTCGGGACGCTGGGTGTGGTGAACTTTGCCCACGGCGCCCTTTTCATGGTCGGCGCCTTCTGCGCCGTGACGGTCCAGCGCCTGTTGGGCCTGTCGCACACGATCATCGACGAATCCCAAACCGACTTTCTGGGCAACCCCCTCAAGGTCGAGGTGCCCTATGTCGAAGGCTGGTTTGGACCGGAGATGGGCCAGGCCCTGATCAGCTGGTCGGTGCCGCTGGCCATCCTCTTTGCCATCCCCGTCATGATCCTCCTCGGCTTCATCATGGAGCGGGGGCTGATCAAGCATTTCTACAAGCGTCCTCATGCGGACCAGATCCTTGTCACCTTCGGTCTGGCCATCGTGATCGGTGAGATCATCAAGGCAAACTTCGGCGCGAACCCGATCCCCACCCCTGCCCCGGCAGCATTCAGCGGCTCGCTAGACTTTGGGGTCTGGCTCGGATTTGCGGAAAACGCGATCATCTATCCCTACTGGCGCCTCGTCTACTTCCTGTTTTCAATGGTCATCATCGCTGGTGTCTTTGCCTTCCTGCAATTCACCACCTTCGGGATGGTGGTCCGGGCCGGCATGGCGGACCGTGAAACGGTGGGCCTTCTGGGCATCGACATCGACAAGCGGTTTACCCTGATGTTCGGTCTTGCTGCCGCTGTGGCGGGCGTAGCGGGAGTCATGTACACCCCGATCCTGTCGCCCAACTACAACATGGGAATGGACTTCCTGGTCCTCAGCTTTGTCGTGGTCGTTGTCGGTGGCATGGGCTCTTTGCCCGGCGCTGTCCTGGCCGGCTTCCTGCTTGGTATCCTTCAATCCTTCGCCTCGATGAACGAGGTCAAGTCGCTGCTGCCCGGCATCGACCAGATCATCATCTATCTTGTCGCGATCTTCATTCTACTGACCCGTCCGCGTGGCCTTATGGGCCGCAAGGGCGTCATGGAGGAGTAAGAACATGCTCGGGCTCAACTCAAAAGACTTTACCCTCTTCCTGGTCGTGGTGGTGCTGGTTGTCGCCGCACCCATCCTCCTCAACCCGTTCCCGTCGGACAGCGCCTTTGCGCAGTTCAATGCGGGCTACCCGGCGCTGATGCAACGCTTTGTGATCTTTGGTATCCTGGTCATCGGGTTCAACATCCTCTTCGGCCTGACGGGCTACCTGTCCTTCGGTCACGCAGCCTTCCTAGGTGTCGGCTCTTTCGCGGCCGTCTGGATGTTCAAGCTTTTGTCTTACAACATCGTACCAGCCGTCCTTTTGTCGGTCATCGTAGCAGGGCTGTTTTCGGTCGTGATCGGTTATGTGTCCCTCAGACGATCGGGTATCTACTTCTCCATCCTGACGCTGGCCTTTGCGCAGATGATGTATGCCATCGCCTACTCGGACCTTCTGGGAAAATTCTTCGGCGGTATCGTCACCAACGGGGAAACCGGGCTGCAGGTCTACAACGACGACCCCCAGATCCTGATGGGCCCAGGCGATCCCACCGTCCCCCACCTTTTCGGCTGGGAAATGAACGGCTCCTTCACTTGGGATGTCGGCGGGTGGAGCTTTGTGTTCCAGAACGGCTACTATCTGTCGGGCATTCTGATGCTGGCCTCGTTCTACCTGGCTATCCGCATCTTCCGCTCACCTTTCGGGCTGATGCTGCGGGCGATCAAGTCCAACCAGAACCGGCTGGCCTATACCGGCGTGTCGTCACGTCCCTATGCTCTGGCGGCCTTTGTCATCTCGGGCATGTATGCCGGTCTGGCCGGTGGCCTGCTGGCTGCGATGGATCCGCTGACCGGTGCGGAACGGATGTTCTGGACCGCCTCGGGCGAGATCGTGATCATGTCCATCCTCGGCGGTGTCGGCACCCTGATTGGTCCGATCCTCGGCGCGGGCGTCATCAAGTACATGGAAAACATCGTCTCCACGATCAACGACAACGTCGTCCATGGCTGGTTCGCCTTCATGCCCGACGGGATCGAAAATTTCCTGGTGACCGTTATCCATCCCTTCATCGGCAAGGGCTGGCACCTGACCCTGGGCCTTGTGTTCATGGCCGTCGTCATCTTCCTGCCGGGTGGTCTGGTCGAAGGCGGACAGCGTCTTGGGCGGTTGTTTAGCCGGCGCAAGGTTGAAGAAAAGCCCCCGACCGCCACGACCGAACCGGCCGAATAAGGAGAGAACAGATGGGAATCCTCGAAGTCAAAGGCGTCAACAAGCGGTTTGGCGGCCTGCAGGCGCTGGGCAACGTCAACCTCTCGATCGTCGAGAACACGGTCCACGCGATCATCGGCCCCAACGGTGCCGGAAAGTCGACCCTGCTCAACGTGCTGGTCGGCAAGCTGATCCCTGACAGCGGCTCGGTCATGTTCGACGGGCAGTCGGTGTTGGGGCGCAAACCGCATGAGATCAACCAGCTTGGCATCAGCCGCGTGTTCCAAACGCCCGAGATATTTACCGATCTGACGGTGCTGGAGAACGTGATGATCCCCTGCTTTGCCAAGCGGGACGGCGCGTTCCGGATGCATGCGATTGAATCGGTTGGGCATGAGGTCGACATCAAGACCCAGGCCGAAACGATGCTGGCCGACGTCAACATGCTTGAGAAAAGCAACATGCACTCGGGGTCCCTGTCCCGCGGTGACAAGCGCCGTCTGGAAATGGCCATGTGCCTCGTCCAGGAACCCAGATTGCTGTTGCTGGACGAACCGACCGCCGGCATGGCGCGGGCCGATACCAACAACACCATCGACCTGCTCAAGGAAATCAAGGCCAAGCGCGACATCACCATGGCGATCATCGAACACGACATGCATGTGGTGTTCTCACTGGCCGAACGGATCACCGTTCTGGCGCAGGGGACCCCGCTCGTCGAGGATACGCCGGACAACATCAAGGGCCATCCCAAGGTCAAAGAAGCCTACCTGGGCGAAGCCGCGCACTGACCCGACCGGTCAGGAGGAGAAGCAAGATGAACGAAACAACAGCCTTCAATCCCAACGCCCAGCATGCGGCCACCGCTCCGGCCTTTCTGTCGGTCTGGAACATCGAGGCCTATTACGGCGAAAGCTACATCGTCCAGGGCGTGAGCTTTAACATCCACGAAGGCGAGATTCTGGCCCTTCTGGGCCGCAACGGGGCGGGCAAGACCTCGACCCTGCGCGCCATCGCCCGGTTGGATCAACCTGCCGTCACTTCGGGCGAGATCTGGCTCGACCACCAGCCCCTCCACAAGATGAAGGCCTTTCAGGCCTCAGCCGCCGGGATTGCACTGGTGCCCGAGGATCGGCGCATCATCTCGGGCCTGACTGTGGAAGAGAATCTGAAACTGGCGCAGATCGCCCCGCCCATCGGCTGGTCGCTCGACCGGATTTACGATCTGTTCCCCCGTCTAGGCGAACGCCGCAAACAGGAAGGCGTGACGCTTTCGGGTGGTGAGCAGCAGATGCTGGCCATCGCTCGCGCGCTGGCCCGGGACATCAAGGTCCTGTTGCTTGACGAACCCTACGAAGGCCTTGCCCCCGTGATCGTGCAAGAGATCGCCAAGACCCTGAACATCATTCGGGACCAGGGCATCACCACAGTCATCGTCGAACAGAACGCCGTTGCCGCGTTGAAACTGGCGGACCGTGCGGTCATCCTCGACACCGGCTCGGTCGTCTATGACGGCTCGGCCCAAGAGGTGCTTGACGACGAAAAATTGCGGGCACAATACCTCGCCATCTGATGCGCCTGGCGGGGGTGCACTGCCCCGCCAACGCCAGACCGCACCCTGCGGCACAGACCTGACAGTGATATGCCGGGGTTGGCCCCTTGCCGGGCCGGCACTGGCGCAAATACCTGAGGAAATGTCATGACGACCAAGACCTACGCTCCCTCCCCCGATTTCGTCGCCAACTCTCATGCCGACAAGGCCAAGTACGATGCCATGTACCCCGCCTCTATCGCCGATCCTTCGGCGTTCTGGGGCGAAGAAGGCAAGCGGATCGACTGGATCAAACCCTACAGCGTCGTCAAGAACACCGATTTCAGCCCTGGCAAAGTCTCGATCAAGTGGTTCGAGGATGGCACCCTGAACGTTGCGGCCAACTGCATCGACCGCCATCTGGCCACCCGCGCCGACCAGACCGCCATCCTGTGGGAACCCGACGATCCCAAGGACCCCGCCCGCCATATCACCTACCGCGAACTGCATGAGGAAGTCTGCAAGTTCGCCAACGTCCTCAAGAAGATGGGCGTCAAGAAGGGCGACCGCGTCGTTCTTTACATGCCGATGATCCCCGAGGCGGCCTATGCCATGCTGGCGTCGGCCCGGATCGGGGCGATCCACTCCATCGTCTTTGCAGGCTTTTCTGCCGATGCCCTTGCCGCCCGCATCTCGGGCTGTCAGGCCAAGGTGGTCATCACGACGGACGGAGCACCACGCGGTGGGCGGGTCACCAACCTAAAGGATAACGTGAACCAGGCCCTGGTCAACGTGATGAACGACTGTCAGTGCCTTTGCGTAAAGCGGACCGGCCAGCAGATCGCATGGCGCGAAGACGGCGACGTCTGGCTGCACGAGATGGCCGCCACCGTCGACGCCAACTGCCCACCCGAAGAGATGAACGCCGAAGACCCGCTGTTCATCCTGTATACCTCAGGCTCGACCGGTCAGCCCAAGGGGGTCGTACATACAACGGGCGGCTACCTTGTTTATGCCGCGATGACACATCAATACACCTTCGACTACCACGACGGGGACGTGTTCTGGTGTACGGCCGATGTCGGCTGGGTCACCGGTCACAGCTACATCGTCTATGGCCCGCTCGCCAACGGGGCGACGACCCTGATGTTTGAAGGCGTCCCCACATGGCCCGATGCCGGCCGGTTCTGGGAGGTTTGCTCCAAGCACAAGGTCAACCAGTTCTACACCGCCCCCACGGCAATCCGCGCCCTGATGGCGCATGGCACCGGCCCGGTCGAGAGCCACGATCTGTCCTCTCTCAAACTCTTGGGCACTGTGGGCGAACCGATCAACCCCGAGGCCTGGAACTGGTACAACGACGTTGTCGGCAAAGGGAATGTGCCCATCGTCGATACATGGTGGCAAACCGAAACCGGTGGCCACCTGCTGACCCCCCTGCCCGGCGCGACAGCGACCAAGCCCGGGTCGGCGACCCTGCCCTTCTTTGGGGTGTCGCCGGTGATCCTGGAACCTACGAGCGGCGAAGAAATCCACGAGACCGCCTGCGAAGGTGTGCTCTGCCTCAAGGACAGCTGGCCCGGTCAGATGCGCACCGTTTGGGGCGACCACGACCGGTTCGAAAAGACCTATTTCTCGGACTACAAAGGCTACTACTTTTCCGGCGATGGCTGCCGCCGGGACGAGGACGGCTACTACTGGATCACCGGCCGGGTCGACGACGTCATCAACGTCTCCGGCCACCGGATGGGCACGGCCGAGGTTGAATCGGCGCTTGTCGCCCACGCCAAGGTCGCCGAGGCCGCCGTTGTGGGCTATCCGCATAAGGTCAAGGGACAGGGCATCTACGCCTACGTCACCCTGATGAACGGCGAAGAGCCGACCGAGGCGCTGCGCAAAGAGCTTGAAGCATGGGTCCGCGCCGAAATCGGCCCGATCGCCAAGCCTGACCTGATCCAATGGGCCCCTGGCCTGCCCAAGACCCGGTCGGGCAAGATCATGCGCCGCATCCTGCGCAAGATCGCCGAGAACGACCACGACACCCTGGGCGACACCTCGACCCTCGCCGATCCGTCGGTCGTTCAGGACCTGATCGAGAATCGGATGAACCACGATTGAAGACCAAGCGGCCCCGACATCTTCGTCGGGGCCGTTAACCAAGCCGTCAGAAGTCCGGAATTGTTAGGTCTTCGTTAGGATTTTCAGGCGACTTTGCTGGCGCTGGCTGGGGGCCAAGCGCGAGGAAAGATGATGGACCTTTCGATACCCCCCTTTGCCGCCCCCCCTTCGGTGCCGCGGCATGTGCCAGACCAACGCCCCTCAGCCGACGCGGCCGCGACGTCCAGACAGACGGTGCCACCCTTGCCAGTCGCCGCCCCGTTGGGAACCGGAACATTCAACTCTCAAACAGCGGAAGTCAGTCGCAGTATGCTGCTGGCAACAGCAATTTCGGCCACCGGAGAGGTCAGGCACGCGCCGGACACCCAAACCCCAGAGCGTCGGCTGAAGCCCTTCGACCTGCCCATGCTGCCGGATGAAGTGGCAGAAGACACAGGCACCCAGGGCTCAGCAAGCGATCATCTTGGAGAGCAGGCCGTCGATCCTGACCGTCCTTTCGGGTCAGACGATCCCCACATGCCCTTCTGACAGGCAGCCCCGGCGGACCGGCGGCAAACGGGCCGCTTCCCCCCGGCCCGACCTTGGCGTATAACCCCTGACAAAGGCAGGTCTCACCCTTGACCGTTTCGGCGGCTCGGGGGAAAGACAGCAGTGAACGTGCGCACAACGGCCCGAGGAAAAATATGACCGAAAAGACATCCCATGACAGCGACGTGAGCTTTATCCGTGCGCTGGCAGAGCTCCTGCGGGCGAACGACCTGACTGAATTGCAGGTCAAGCGGGACTATGGCGAAAACGACAGCCTTAACGTGCGGGTCAGCCGCCAGATGCAGGTCACTAGCCAGGTGATGGTGCCGGGCCCCGCCGCCCCGATTTCGTCAGCGGCACCAGCCCCCGCTGCGCCTGCCGCCACGGCCGATCCGGCCAGCCTTCCGGGTGCCGTCACCTCACCTATGGTGGGCACCGTCTACCTTCAGGCCGAACCGGGCACCCCGGCGTTCGTGTCCGTCGGACAGACCGTCAAAGAGGGCGACACCCTTCTGATCATCGAAGCGATGAAGACGATGAACCAGATCCCCGCCCCCCGGTCCGGCACCGTCAAGCGGATCGTGGTCGAGGATGGCGCCCCCGTCGAATTCGGCGCGCCCCTGATGATCATCGAGTAAGGACAGATCATGTTCGACAAGATCCTGATCGCCAACCGTGGCGAAATCGCGCTTCGCGTTGTCCGGGCCTGCCGCGAGATGGGGATTGCCAGCGTTGCTGTCCATTCGACCGTGGATGCCGATGCGATGCATGTGCGGATGGCCGATGAGGCGATCTGCATTGGCCCGCCGTCCTCGGCACTTAGCTACCTCAGCTTTCCGGCGATCATTTCCGCCTGCGAGATCACTGGCGCGCAGGCGATCCATCCGGGCTATGGCTTTCTGTCCGAAAACGCAGCCTTTGTGCAGGCGCTTGAGGATCACGAACTGACCTTTATCGGCCCAACTGCGGAACATATCCGCATGATGGGCGACAAGATCACGGCCAAGGACACCATGAAGGCGCTAGGCGTGCCCTGCGTCCCCGGGTCCGACGGCGGTGTCCCCACGCTTGAGGATGCGCGTCGCGTGGCCGAAGAGATCGGCTATCCCGTCATCATCAAGGCCACGGCAGGTGGTGGTGGACGCGGGATGAAAGTCGCCAAGTCGGCGGCCGAGATCGAACGGGCCTTCCAGACCGCCCGCTCGGAATCCAAGGCCGCCTTTGGCAATGACGAAGTCTATATCGAGAAATACCTGACCACCCCCCGCCACATAGAGATTCAGGTCTTTGGCGATGGCAAGGGCAAGGCGGTTCATCTGGCGGAACGCGATTGCTCGCTTCAGCGGCGTCACCAGAAGGTGCTGGAAGAAGCCCCCGGCCCCGTCATCACGCCCGAACTGCGCGACCGGATCGGCAAGGTCTGTGCCGACGCTGTGGCCAAGATCAACTACATCGGTGCAGGCACGATCGAGTTTCTGTTTGAAAACGATGAATTCTACTTCATCGAGATGAACACCCGTCTGCAGGTCGAACATCCGGTGACCGAGGCGATTTTTGGCGTCGATCTGGTGCGCGAACAGATCCGCGTTGCCGCCGGCCTGCCCATGTCATTCGGACAGGACGATCTTTCGATCCGGGGCCATGCCATCGAAGTGCGGATCAATGCGGAAAGGTTGCCCAACTTTTCGCCCTGCCCCGGCACGATCACCCAGTATCACGCCCCGGGCGGACTGGGGGTGCGGATGGATTCGGCGCTTTATGACGGCTATCGGATCCCGTCGAATTACGACAGCCTGATCGCCAAGCTGATCGTCCATGGGCGCGACCGTCCCGAGGCGCTGTCCCGGCTGGCCCGCGCCTTGGGCGAGTTGATCGTTGATGGCGTCGACACCACGATCCCGCTGTTTCATGCCCTGCTTCAGGAACCCGAGATTCTGTCGGGCGACTACAACATTCATTGGCTGGAACATTGGTTGGAACAGAACCTCCAACAGGCGTGATGCGGGGCCTTGTCTGACTCGCCCCTGACACCCGAAAACCTGCTGACCGCCTATGCCTATGGCGTGTTCCCCATGTCAGAAAGCCGCGACGACCCAGAGATTTTCTGGGTCTATCCAAAGCGGCGCGGCATCTTTGAGCTGGACCAGTTTCGCATAAGCCGCAGCCTTGCCCGCCGGATGCGGTCGGGGCAATTCCGGGTCACCGCCGATGCCGCCTTTGCCGAGGTCGTAGCAGGCTGTGCTGACCGCCCTGAGACCTGGATCAACGGAACTATCGCCAGCCTCTATGCAGCCCTGCACGGCATGGGGTGCACCCATTCGATAGAGGTCTGGGAAGACGCCCATCTGGTTGGCGGTGTTTATGGCGTGGCCCTTGGCGGGGCGTTTTTTGGGGAAAGCATGTTCTCGCGTCAGACCGACGCGTCAAAGGTGGCGCTCGCCTACCTTGTGGACCGGCTGCGCACGGGTGGGTTCACCCTGTTTGACACCCAGTTTCTGACACCGCATTTGCAGAGCCTTGGCGCGATTGAGATTTCAAGGCAGTCCTATCGCCAGCGGCTTGCCGATGCGCTTGAGGTCCCGGCCCGGTTCCACAGGCAGGGGCCGATCCCGACAGCTCAGGACGTGATACAGCGCAATGGCCAGACGTCGTAACGCGGGTGGTCCATGGCGCTTAGCGCCGGGGCTGAGGCGATCATCCAACCCTGAAAGACAGGATCGGGCGTATCACGGTAAGACACGGTAAGCAGCTCATAGGCGTCGCCGGAAGGGTTGTCGGTGGGGTAGCGACACTCGCCCAATGTGATGCTGAGCTGGCCGATTGGCTTCGTCTCGCCGGTCCGCAATTCCAGATCGGTGGCTTCGCCAGTGATCTTGTCCAGCACCCGCACGATGCCGCCCGGCGCTGTTGTCGCCTCTTGCGCCAAGACAGGCCCTGCCATGCAGGCCAGACAGACCAGGGCCAGCGCCTTCCTGATCATTCCGTGGTTCCGCCGCCGACATAGGTCAGCAAGAGTTGCAACAGGCTGACTGCCCCTTGGGTATCCACGATCTCGTCCCCGGGGGCAAAATTGTCCATGGAGCCACCAGGCACGATCTCAATGAAATTGCCGCCCAACAGACCTTCCGAGGCGACGACGGCGCTGCTGTCATTCGGGATCGGGACATCATTTGACAAGGTCATGACGGTATCGGCGCGGTAGGTCTGGGCGTTAAGGTCCATGCCAGTTACAGAGCCGATCTTGACCCCTGCCAGCCGGACGTCGGTGCCGACGCTGACCCCCTCAACCGACCGAAAGCTGGCCGTCAGGGTCATGTCACCGCCGCCCCGGGTATAGCCGGTGGCCTGGGCCGCATAGGCCAGAAAGCCGCCCGCCACGATAATGACGAGCGCACCCACGGTGACTTCTGTGACGGACTCGCGCATTGTCTATTCCGGTGTCCACGCCTCATAATCCGACCGAGGGGCAGGATCGCCCCGGCGGATCGACCCGGCCGGTGCATAGGCCAGCGGCGTGCCCGTCAGATTGGCCAAATGCGGCTTCTCCCAGGGCTTGTGAACCAGCGGCTTTTCCGTCGGCGGCTCATTCCAAGTCCGGTGCAGCCAACCATGCCATTCAGGCGCAACCTTGCTGGCCTCGGCCTCGCCGTTAAAGATGACCCAGCGGCGGCTGTCATCAGCATTGCGGTAAAAGATGTTGCCCTGGGCATCTTCGCCGACACGGGTCCCTTTGCGCCATGTCCAAAGCTGGGTACCCAGCGTCTGGCCATCCCACCATGTAAAGATGCGGGCGATGGATTTCATGAGGCCCATGCTGATGCTCCATTGCGGTCTGTCGCTGAAAACTTGGTATTGTCATGCCTCAAACGGCGGGCAAGGTCCAGCGCTGCCGGACCTGCCTTTACGTTTGCAGCAAGGATCAGCCTGCGGTCGCGGCTGCGCCCTTCTTGTTGTTTTCGGCATGGATCATCAAAGGGGCCGCGTCTGCGCCGACAGCCTCTTCGTTCACCACCACTTCGCTGACGCTGGACAGGCTGGGAAGCTCGAACATCGTATCAAGGAGGATGTCCTCCATGATCGAGCGCAGGCCCCGTGCCCCTGTCTTCCGCTCGATCGCGCGCTTGGCGATGGCGGTCAGGGCGTCGTCGGTAAAGGTCAGCTTGGTGTCTTCAATATCGAAGAGGCGCTGATACTGCTTGACCAAGGCGTTCTTGGGCTGGGTCAGGATCGTGACCAGCGCGTCTTCGTCCAGATCGGTCAGCGTTGCGATGACGGGCAAACGCCCAACGAATTCCGGGATCAGGCCGAACTTGAGCAGGTCTTCAGGCTCAAGCTCACCGAACATTTCGCCGACACCGCGCGAGTCGTTGTCTTTGACGTCGGCACCAAACCCGATTGCAGAGCCTTTGCCGCGCATCGCAATGATCTTTTCCAGACCAGCAAACGCACCGCCGCAGATAAACAGGATGTTCGTCGTGTCGACCTGCAGGAATTCCTGCTGCGGATGCTTGCGCCCGCCTTGCGGAGGCACCGAGGCAACCGTGCCTTCCATGATCTTCAACAAGGCCTGCTGAACACCCTCGCCCGACACGTCGCGGGTGATCGAGGGGTTGTCGGACTTGCGCGTGATCTTGTCGACCTCATCGATATAGACGATGCCGCGCTGCGCACGCTCTACGTTGTATTCAGAGGCCTGAAGCAGCTTGAGAATGATGTTCTCGACGTCTTCACCGACATAGCCTGCTTCGGTCAAGGTCGTGGCATCGGCCATGGTGAAGGGCACGTCAAGGATGCGGGCCAGCGTCTGGGCCAGCAACGTTTTGCCGCAGCCCGTGGGGCCGATCAGCAGAATGTTGGACTTTGAAAGTTCAATGTCGTTGGCCTTGGACGAGTGATTCAACCGCTTGTAGTGGTTGTGCACAGCCACGGACAAAACACGCTTGGCGTGGATCTGGCCGATGACGTAATCGTCCAGCACTTCGCAAATCTCGCGCGGTGTCGGGACGCCGTCCGATGATTTCAGGCCTGCCGACTTCGTCTCTTCGCGGATGATATCCATGCAGAGTTCGACGCATTCGTCGCAGATAAATACGGTTGGGCCCGCAATCAGCTTTCGCACCTCATGCTGGCTCTTGCCGCAGAAGCTGCAGTAAAGAGTGTTCTTGCTATCAGTGCCGGATGCGTTCGCCATTTCGATCCTCCGGGCCACTTGGCCCTCGTCTTGTCGTTTCGGACTGCCCTTGTCTCAACACTAGGGCAGCCCGCCGGGGTCCACAACGCCAAAAAGCCGGCGTTTCGAGGTCAGGTTGTTTCCGTTTCAACCTTGTCACGGCTGGACACAATCTCGTCGATCAGGCCCCATTCCTTAGCCTCATCGGGCGACATGAAGTTGTCCCGCTCCAACCCGGCCTCAACTTTCTTGAGGGTCTGGCCGGTGTGATGCACGTAGATTTCATTCAGCCGGTTCTTCAACTTCTGGGTTTCGGCGGCGTGAATCATGATGTCGGTCGCCTGACCCTGATAGCCACCAGAGGGCTGGTGCACCATGATCCGGCTGTTGGGCAGCGAAAAGCGCATGCCCTTTTCCCCGGCGGTCAACAGCAGCGACCCCATTGAGGCGGCCTGCCCGATCACAAGGGTAGAAACCTTGGGACGGATGTATTGCATGGTGTCATAGATCGACAAACCCGAGGTGACGACCCCGCCCGGGCTGTTGATATACATCGAGATCTCTTTCTTGGGATTCTCAGCCTCAAGGTGCAGCAACTGGGCGACGACCAGCTGGCTCATCCCGTCGTGGACAGGCCCGTTGACGAAAATGATCCGTTCCTTGAGCAGGCGCGAAAAGATGTCGTAGGCCCGTTCCCCCCGGCTCGTCTGTTCGACGACCATTGGGACGAGGTTCATGTAGGTCTCTGTTGGGTCTTGCATCTGCGGTGCCTCATATGGGGACGTTAGCGTCACTAGTCGAATATACTTTGAAGAGTCTTAGAGACCCGTCAAAGGGGCTTCAAGGTCGGTTCGGTCGACGCTTCCATCCTATTGCGCGATTGACATAACGGTAAGCCACTACTTACGGTAAGTCATGACTGACCAGGTTTCAATAGCAACCGCCATGACGGCCCTTGCCGATCCGACCCGCCGGGCGCTGATCGAAGGGTTGCGCAATGGTCCGTTGCCGGTCTGCGATCTGGCCCGGACTGTCCCGGTCAGCCGTCCGGCCGTGTCGCAGCACCTGCGTGTCCTGACCGAAGCGGGCCTTCTGGAGGTCGCGCAGCACGGCACCCGCCGCCTGTATTCGATCGCCCCCGATGGCGTGGCCGAACTGCGCGCCTATCTTGATCACCTCTGGGACGATGCCCTGACTTGTTTTGCCCGCACTGCCAGCCAAGAGGCCGCCTGCACTGATGCAAAGTCCGCCCCCACTCCAAAAGGCTGCGATTAAACAATATCCGCCGCTAAGCGGCTTTCCCAAACTCCACACTGCCCGTTGGACCCACCGACCCCAGAGGCGGGATGATCGACGGGCAACACGGCCGAGGTCTGGTGGTGATATCTGGTGTTGGGGGCGATCCTGGGCCGCGACCAAGGCGCACAGCTTCAGGCAGCTTCAGGTCGCCCGCTTGAAACCTGCCCTGGTCGGAATAAGTGGCTGGCTATGAACGATTTCCCTCCCAACTGCGCGGCAGCGCTGGACCGCCTCGCCGCCTTTGTCCCAAAGGCGGGCCGCGCCTATGCCCAATGGCGCAACCATGACCTGCCGGGCCAGCCGCATGTGTCCGGCCTGTCGCCCTACCTCCGGCACCGGATCATCACCGAAGACGAGGTTCTTCGAGCGGTGATCGGAGCCCATGGCATGCAGTCCGCCTCCAAGTTCATTGATGAAGTCTATTGGCGAACCTATTGGAAAGGCTGGCTAGAGCTGCGCCCTTGGGTCTGGCAAGACCATCGCATCGCCCTGCAGGCAGCCCTCAACCGGACCCGTGTCGAGGCCGGTCTGCGTGCCAATTGGGAGGCCGCTTGTCTGGGTCAGACAGGCATCGACGGATTTGACGATTGGGCCCAAGAGCTGGTCGAAACCGGCTATCTGCACAATCACGCCCGGATGTGGTTCGCCTCGATCTGGGTGTTTACCCTGGGCCTGCCTTGGGAGCTTGGGGCCGATTTCTTTTTGCGCCACCTTCTGGACGGCGATCCGGCATCAAACACCCTGTCCTGGCGCTGGGTCGCCGGATACCACACGCCGGGCAAGACCTATCTGGCGCGTCCCGACAACATTGAGCGGTATACAAACGGGCGGTTCGCCCCCCGGGGACTGGCAAATTTCGCCCCCGCCCCGGAGATGCGACCACACGCCCCGCCGGGCCGCATTGCCCAACCTCAAAGCCCCGATCCACGTCGTGTCACTGGCCTCGTCCTGACGGAAGAGGATCTGTCGCCCGACTGGCTGATCCGGGGCGTCGACACGGTCAACACCACTGCCGTGGTCAAGGCGACCGCAGCGCGATCAAGCCTGGCCGTCTCACCGATGGTCGAGCAGTGGGTGGACGCGGCGCTGGCCAATACGCTGGCCGACCATGGCGACAGTCTTGGCTCCGCGGTCCGGTGCGACACCGTGGCCGACATCCACGAATGGGCCAAGGCCAAGGGCCTGCAACAGGTAATCATGGCGCGTCCGACGGTCGGACCAACCGCTGACCATCTGGCAGGGCTAGAGGACAGGCTGTCGGCGGATGGCATAAGGCTTGTCATGGCGATCCGCCCAAGCGACAGCGCGGCATGGCCAAGGGCAACCCACGGCTTTTTCAAGTTTCGCGAGGCTATCCCGAAACTTCTGGCAGCGCTCTAAGGTTCGCGCAGCGCCTCGCGGGACCGGTAGAGCGGCTTGGTCAGGTAATGCAGGACGGTCTTTTCGCCGGTGTGCAACTCGACCGCAGCGCGCATACCGGGACGGATCTCGATATTGGCCTGTCGGGGGGTCAGGTTCGAAAGGTCCACCCGCAGGGTCACCCGGTAGGTGGCAGGCAGATCGCTGCGCCGCTCATCCTCGAACGTATCGGCTGAAATCACGAAGACCTCACCCGACAATGACCCATAAATGGTATAGTCATAGGCGGTCAGCTTGATCGTCGCGGCCTGCCCCGGCACGACATGGGCGATATCCTCGGGCCGCACGCGGGCCTCGACAAACAACTCGTCGTCGACGGGAATGATCTCCACGATCTGCTCGCCGGGGCGGATGACGCCCCCGATTGTCGTGATGGCCAGATCATTGACGATGCCACGCATCGGCGAGGTGATGACTGTCCGGGAGAGTTGATCCTGCGCCACTCTCAGGTTCTGACGCAGCTGGCCAAGCTCCTGAAGCGTGTCAGAATAGGCGCTGGCCCGCTCAAGCTCGGTCCCGGTGACGACTTCGTTGTAGCGGATCTCGGCATCGCTCAGGGCGTTGCGGGCGCGGGTTACCTCGACAAGGGCGGCTATTTCACGCGACAGCAGGTCCTCCATCACGTCAAGCTCGCGCCGGGTCTCTTCGACGATGCGGGCGGCCCCTTCGGTGCGGCTTATGTAGTCGGCCTGTCGGGCAGCAAGCAACGCCTGCTCAGAAGCCACAATAGTCGGGCTGCGCTGCGCAATCTCGTCCGGGACGGAAAAGCTGTGCTGTCCCGCAATCTCGGCCTCAAGGCGCATGCGCCGAATTTCGGCGGCGTCGATCTGCGACTTGATGTCATCCACGGCGGTGGAGAAATTCGTGCCCTGAAGCCGCGCCAGCACATCGCCCGGCATTACCATCTGGCCCTCGGTCACCAGAAGCTCGGCCAGAATGCCGCCTTCAAGGTTCTGAATGATCTGGGGACGGGACGAAGATACGATTTCCCCATCCGCCCGCACGATCTCGTCGATCCAGGCGAAGCGGGCCCAGACGACAAAGACCACGACAACGGCGGCCACCATCCAGATGATCAGGCTTGGACCGCGCAGGCGGGTATCAATCTCGTCTTCCCAGACAGCCATCACGAGGTCTCCTTGCGTTTGGCCAGATGGGCGAGGACCTCATCACGGGGGCCATCGACCACCATCCGGCCGTTTTGCAGGACCAGGGTGCGGGTTGTCAGTTGCAGGATCGGCAGCCGGTGGGTTGCGATCAGGGCCGTCCGGCCACGCAGCCAGCCGTCCAGACGGTTGACCAAAGTGGCCTCAAGCGTCTGGTCAAAGGCGGCGGTCGGCTCATCCAATAGGCAGATGGCCGGGTCTTGCAGCCAAAGCCGGGCCCAGCCGATGGACTGGCGCTGACCGTCCGACAGGCCAAGGCCACCGTCCCGTATCTCAAGGTCGAGCCCTTTGGGATGCGCGCGCACATGCGCTCCGATCCCGGCAAAGTCGAGCGCGCGAAGAAGGCGATCGTCATCCCGCTCAAGCAAGGTCATGTTCAGGTTTTCGCGCAGGGTGCCCGCAAACAGGCGGACGTTCTGGCCCAGATAGCCGATGGACCGGCGCAGGTCGCGCGGCATCACCTGCCCCATGTCGACACCGTCAATCAGGACCCGTCCGCTTGTCGGCGCATACAGCCCCGCCAGCAGCTTGAGCAGGGTCGACTTACCCGACCCGTTCGCACCCAGAATGGCAACCCGCTGACCCGGTTCAATGGCAAGGGCCGCAATGTCGACGCTTCGGGCGGCATCAGGGTCATAGCAGTAGTTGAGATCCCGCAATTCATAGGCCCCACGCAGCTTTTCGCGACGCAGGTAGGTCCGGCCCGGTGCCTCTTCCTGGGCGGCATCGGCCACCCGGTCGAGGGCCTGGAGGGCCGCTTTGACGTTCGACCAACGGGACAGGGTTCCGGCAAGTTGCGTCAATGGGCTAAGGGTGCGCGAGGTCAGGATACCGACCGCGATGATCGTGCCGACAGTGAACGTCCCAGCAAAGACGAGGTAGGTCCCGACGACAACCGCAGCGACATAGGTGGCCTGCTGGACCCCCTGGCTCCAGAACGTCAGTGCAGCGGCAAGGCGGCGTTGTTCCGAGGTGGCCACACTGGACAGGGTTGTCAGTTCGTCCCAGATGCGGCGAAACCGATCCTCGCCCCGATGCGCCTTGATGGTGTCGGCCTCGTAAATCGCCTCTTGCAACAACCGGCTCGACTTCACCGAAGCCCCTTGTGTGGCCTGGGTCAGGGCGATCATCCGCTTTTGGAGGAAGATTGCTGGCAACACCATGAGGACGCCACCTGCGACCAACACCCACACCACATGGCCGCCAATCGACCAGACCAGCGCAAGAAAGAGCACGATGAAGGGCAGATCGGTCAGGGTGCCGATGGTGCTGGCAGTAAAGAATTCGCGGATCGACCCGAACTCCCGCACCGCCGAAAATGTCGCCGAAGGGCTGTTGTCCGGCATGCCAGAGCGCATGCCAAGTATTCGGTTCATCAGCAGGGATTGGACCCCCATCTCGATCCGCCGGCCCGCGCCGTCCATCAGGCGGGCCCGGGCAATCCGCAACCCTGCCTCAAGGATCAGGGCGAGTCCGGCACCGATGGCCAGCACCCAAAGGGTGGCCTGCGACTGATACGGGATGACCCGGTCGTACACCTGAAGCGAGAAAAGCGCGACCGCGACGGCCAGAAGGTTGGCCACCAAAGAGCCCAAGGCAACCTCGAAGATCGACTTGCGGTAGCGAGAGAAGGCCCCCCAGAACCAATGCGGCTGTGGCCCTTCCACGGCATGCCGCCGGGTGAGCTCGGCCAGATCCGGGGCGGCGCGCAGGACGGTGCCTGCGAAGAATGGCGTGAATTCGGCCAGCGGCACCTCGACCCGGTCATCCGGGCAGGTCCGGTCAAAGACAGTGACGGAGGTCGGCCCCTGTTCGAGAACAAGGACAAGCTGGCCGGACGTCATCTCGGCCAATGCGGGCCAGAGCGGGGTCCAAAGCTCGGGCCGGGCCGTGTCCACCTTGGTCTGGCGATTGATCAGGCCAGCTTCGGACAGGACCTTGCCGACCGCCTTGGTCGATACATCCTCGCCGGGCATCTGGGCCATCCGTTCAAGGATGTCGCCGGTCGCAATCTCGACACCAAGGAGGCTCGCGTAGACTGATGCCAGTTCCGCCCGGGCCCGTTCACGCGGGCTGAAGGGGTCGGGTTGCGCGACAGGCGCGGCCGCCTCTGCAGGGGTATTTGCAGGTTCAGAGGTCTGTGTCGGGGCATCGTCCACAACGACGGGGATAACGCGTCTGAGAAGGGCGCCCTTGGTGCCATCAACCTTGAAGGCAAGGACAGGTCCACTCATATCCGTTCTCCGTCCACCAACACACCCAGCCGTTCGGCGATCTTCAACTCAACCAAAATAATGTCATAGCGCAGTTCCACGGCGGTGCGCTCGGACCTGACCTTGGTTTCAAACACGCTGACCACTTCGGTCACGCCACGCTGACCGGCGCGCTGTTGTTCGGCAAACAAGGCATAGTTTTGCGCCGCCTGCGTTGCCAGCTGCCGCGCCTCGGCCTCTTGCCGACGCAGCGAGTTGAGCCGCCCTTGCAGGGCTGCGATTTCGCGGTCGGCTGCTTCGCGTTCGGCCACCACGCGGGCGGCGGTTGCCTCGCTTTCGGCGTCGATCGCCTCCATCTGGGCGCCAAGGCCCAGTCCCAGGGCATTTGCAGCCCCCAGCGTCAGTCCAAGGTTTTCGCCTTCCGAACCCACGCTGCCCCCGATGGCAAGTCCGGGAAGAAGGCCCGACCGGGCGGCCCGGGCGGCGGCAACCGCACGGCTGCTTTCCGCCTCGGCCTTCATGACCGACAGCGGGACAGCGGTCAGAGACGGCGCGGCCAAGGGAGACACGCCGTGCACATCGGCAAGGGGCGTGGCAGCCATGGCCTGAAGCTCGGCCAGGGCAGAGGCCGCCGTTTCGGTATCCGACGCCATGTCGGCAGCCATCTGGTTGTGTTTTTGCTGAACCACCTGAAGGTCGGCGCGGTCGCTGATCCCGGCATTTACCCTTTCGGACATCACATAGGCGAAATGGCGCATCTGGCCCATCGCATCGGCGTTCACGGCCGCTCGGGCCCGGGCCGCCTCGGCAGTCAGATAAAGCTCTAGCGCCTCCATGACCCGTGTGTTGCTGTCCGCGGCAAGGGCAACAGCGGCAACCTCGACGTCATGTTTGGCATAGTCCCGTTCTGCGCGACGGCCCCCGAAGTCGACAAGCGCCTGATTGACGACAAGCGACGTCACCACCGCGCCAAGCGATGTCAGGCTGACGCTGGGGCCAATGGTGGGAAGCCAGTTCATCGCCTTGGCCTCGGCGCGCAGGGTCGCGGCGCGCAAGTCGGCCTCGGCGGCGCGGCTGTTGGCGGCCATGACAGCGTCGGCCACATCGCGCATCGGGCCAGGTTCAAGGATGGATTGCCGGTTGAGAAGTCCGTCGATCAGACCAGAGGTGGTGCCATCCTCCATCTCGGCTTCGAGGGCCGCTGCCGGTCCGACGGACGCCGCCTCCCCCGCGATATCGAGCGAGGTCGCGTTGCGGCTGGACATCATGCCGGTCAAGCTGTCGCAGCCAGTCAAAGCAGCGCCGGACACCACGACCGCAAGCAGCGTGATGACCCGAGTTCCCTGTCTTGACCGCGATAGGATCACTTACGACCTTTCTCAATCGACACCATGCACCGGAACGGCGCGGCGATGCGGGGCCGGTTTCCCGGCCACCGCGAGGCTTGTCTAGGTAACGACCGTGATTGCTTCATCGATGATCAGTGTGCCCGTGTCGCCAAGCGCATAGTGATCATAGGTCCGGCCTCCGATGTCGGAGGTTGCGCCCGTTGCCGAAGCACCAAGAATGGTCACCGTATCGTCCAACCCGCCGTGGATTGTCAGGACATCGGAATGCGCACAAAGCGCTTCGAGATCACTGACCGTCAGGGTCAGTTCGGTGTCTTCGGCGAACTGCATGTCGATGGCTTCGATATCAAAGGCGTTCAATCCAGGATTGCCGATGTCCAGCGTGTTCGTCCCAACCTGTTCAAGAACGAACAGGGTGGCCGTCTGGTTCTCGGCCGCATCGCTTGCGTTGATGATCAGGTGCGAGCCGTTGGGGACCGTGGAGGCGAAGTCAAAGTCCAACTCGTTGAACACCGTGTTCTCGGTGACGGTTGCCCCGACCGACGAGGTGGTTCCATCCTCTGCCACGCTGTGCAGGTCGATGGTGTCAGTCGTGATCGAGGTCGAAAAGCCCCGAACGCCGGTGCCGCTCCGTGTATAGCTTTCGATCAGCGGTGCTTCGGGCGGGGTCGTGTCGACAAGGTAGGTGTCCGAAGTCGAGGCCGTGTTGCCATGGGCGTCGGTTGCATCGACGCGAACGTTGGCGGTGTATTCCCCTGCGGGCACCTCGGCGGCCGTGAAGTCGACGGTCCATGTACCATCAGCGCCAACGGTGGCGGCGCGTGTTGTCCCTTCGAAGGTCACCATAACGGTCGAGTTTTCTTCGACCGTACCAGTAAAGGTGATGCCGTCCGACGCTTCGGCCCGGTTGATCAGATCGCCTTCAGAGAGGTCATTCAGCGTCAGCGGATCGACAATGGTGTCGACAAGCACGTTCGCCCCAACGCGAGCCACGTTACCAACCTCGTCGGTGGCCCGGACGTTGACGCGTTCCATCGACTCGCCCGCCGGAATGTCCCCTGCCCCATAGCTTACGGACCAGTTGCCATCAACGTCGGCGGTCGTGGTGCGCGATGAACCGGCAAACGTCACCAAAACGGTGGCGCCTGGATCGGATGTTCCAGTCAGGACGACACCATCGACGGCTTCGGCGGCGTTGATGACATCATTGCCTTCGATAGGCGTGTCGAGTGTCACGGCGATCGAAGTGTCGATCAGAACGTCAGAGGTGATCGTCTTGACGTTGCCCGGGCCGTCCGTCGCGGTCGCGATGACCTTGGTCTCATATTCCCCTTCGGGGATAGAGCCGGCGGGATAGGTGGCCGTCTAGTTTCCGTCAGCATCGACCGTTGCCGTTTGCTTGACCCCAGCAAGCTCGACGATGACCGTCGAGCCACGCTCGACCGTGCCCACGACCGTGATGGCCTGGGCCTGTTCACCTTGGTCGACGATGTTGTCGGTGGCGACCGGGTCGGTGATGCGGAAATTGGACACCCGCGTATCGATCGTGATCGGGCCAGCGACGTCGGCGGTGTTTCCGGCGGCATCGGTTGCCACGGCCGAGATCGTCTCGGACAATTCGCCCTGCGGGACATCGGCAGCAGCGAAATCGACGCTCCAGTTGCCGTCCGCATCAGCGGTTGCGGTTGCCTCCGCGTCTGTGCCGCCAAAGGTCACGACGACCGTCGCACCTGCTTCGGCGGTGCCGGTCACTGTCACACCATCGCTGCGCTCGACAAAGTTGATGATGCCATCGCTTTCGATCGACGCGGTCTCGATCGTGACGAAAGTCTCGGTATCGACCGCGTATTGGCCTTCGGTCGTTGCGACATTGCCTGCAGGATCGGTCGACTTGACGTCCACATCCTGCGCGTATTCACCGGTCGGGATGTCCTCGGCAGGCAGGAAAAGCTGCCAGTTGCCACCATCGACCGTCGCCTCGTAGTCGACGCCATTGATGGTGACGACCACGGCAGAGCCTGCTTCGGTCCGCCCGCTCAGGATCACGCCTTCGGCCGCTTCGGCGCCGTTCACCGTGCCGTCGCCGCCGACGAGTTCAGCATCGAACGTCACGAAGTTCTCGGTATCGACGGTCAGATCGCCGGTGACCGTGGTGGTGTCACCCTGGTCGGTGATCGTGACTTCGACCTCATCCTCATAGGTGCCTTCGGGAATGTCCTCAGGCGGGAAGGTCACCGTCCAGTTGCCATCGCCATCGACGACGGTCTTCTGCGTTGCATCGCCGATGACGACATCGACGACACCACCCGGAGCATTCGAGGTGCCGGAAATGTCGACGCCATCGCTGCGATCTTCGGCATTGACAAGAGGGGTCGGCAGGATCGCTCCGACCAGCGGATCAGACGGATCGCGGGTTGCCACATCGTCCAGAACCGTCCCGCCTTCGCCCCCCAAGATCGGCAAGGCCGCGGCCGCCGCACCGGCCAGCAAAGCCGGGATAAGCGGCAGGCCACCAATGAAATCGGCAGCCAGACGGCTTGTCGCCTCGTTCGGAATACCAGCCAGCAGGATCGGAGGGTCGCCGACAAAGTAAAGATCATCTTCGCCCGTCCACTTGCCCAGGCTGTCCTCTTCCACATAGTTGGAATAGTAGACGCCCTCGGTCCCTTGGGCGAGGTTGACCTGCGCCAGCTGTCCATTGGTCGACAAGAAAAGATCGCTCGCCGGGACACCATCAAGGCCGTAGAAGTTGTCGATCACGACAACCTGACCGTCGACCAATGTTATCTCAAGCGTATCGCCAACGCGGTTGTAAGCAACAACCTGTGACCGATCCAGTTTCAGGGAGATTTCAGACCCCACCGGGGCTAGGATCGATGGATTTGCACCCTCGCCTGTAAACCCACGGCTCAATGCGCCCGCGACATCGCGGACGACGAATTCAATCGCCGACATACCTTTACTCCACCTCAATTCCGCCACATCATTTAACGTGTGACGATTTTTACTTAGACGATGGCTAGCGTGGAAATGTTCACGTTTCCAGTCAATTTTTCCAACGATTCGCCAGCGTGGCGCAGACGTCACGTTTTGCGCGAGGTCACAATTGGCAAGAAACCACAGGCCACTCGCCGCATTTTTGCCTTGAATTAGCCACGAACTGGTGTCCGCGGAAGAAGCGTAAACGCCGATTTCGATGGCCGACCTGGTCGCCTCAAGTCAATTCTGCCAGATTGGCCACGCTGTTTGGCCCCCGTCGGGTCAACCAACCATATTTGCGCCGGGCTTGCCCCCCCCTGCATACGGCCCGTTTAAATGAGACCGGCTCAAATGGGGCCGCTTGCCCCATTTAAAGCATCCCGGCGGTGCAGGACCACATTCAGGACCGCCCCCAGCAGGACGAGGTAGGCGCTGATGTAGAGCCACATCAAAAGGGCTATGACCGCACCGATTGATCCATAGACCTCGTTGTAGCTGCCGAAATTGCGCAGGTAGGCAGAAAACCCGACAGAGGCGGCGATCCAGACAACCACCACCACAATGGCCCCCGGACTGACCCAACCAGTCCGCACATCAACTGTATTGGGCCCGAACCGATAAAGAAGGGCAAGGGCAGCAAGCAGGATGAAAAGCGCCACGCTCCACCGGATAGCTTCAAGGGCGAGGGCGGCGACACCGCCAAGCGGCAGAAAGGCCAGCACAATCGGCGCAATGACCACGATCAACAGGGCGATCACAGCGATCCCGACCAGACATATGGTAAGCAAGAGCGCCACGGCATAGTGGCCAATCCCGCCCCGGTTCGGCTCCCCCTTGATAGCGTTCAACCCGCGCATCAGTGCTGCAACGCCCGCCCGGGCAGACCAGAGAGCCACCCCGGTGGACAGGGCCGTGGCCCAGCCCAATGTGTCCGCACGGGCCCCCAACAGGCGCGAGATCTGGGCGTCGAACAAGTAGAACGCCTCGGTCGGGATGACGTCGCGCATCAGTTCAAGCTGGGATTCCACGATGGATGGGTCGGCCACCAACCCAAACACGGCGATGATCGCCGCCAAAGCCGGGAAGATCGCGAACATCGCAAAGAAGGCGACACCGGCCGCAATAAGCCCGAGATTGGCCTGATCGGCCATCGCGAGGGCGTTGGCGACCAGCCGCCAAAGGGGCAGGAGGCGGGCGATCACGTCCTTTTCCCCAGGCCCGGAGCCGGCATTTGCGGCAGGTCCATCAGCATTGCTGCATTGTCAGGCAAGCTGTTCGTAGGCCGCTGGATCCTGCGCCGGCATGGGGGCAAGGTCTTGAAGTGCGGCAAGGAAGGTGTCGGTCCACCATTTGATGTCGAATTCCCGAATTGTGGCGATCAGGCTTAGATAGCGGGCATGGCGTTCATGGAGCGGCATTTTCAGCGCCTTGTCGATGGCCTTTGCCACGTCAATCAGATCGTAGGGGTTGACCATGAGCGCCGCGTCCAGCTGTTCTGCCGCCCCTGCAAAATGCGAAAGGATCAGGACACCGGGATCGGCCCCGTCCTGCGCTGCCACGAACTCTTTGGCGACAAGGTTCATCCCGTCGGCGAGCGGCGTGACCAGCATGACCTCTGCCCGGCGATAAAGCCCGGCCAGAAGGGACCGGTCCATGTTGCGGCGGATATAGCGGATCGGGGTCCAATCCAGCTCTGCATGTTCGCCGTTGACCGAGCCCGCCATCGTTTCAAGCTCTTGCCGAATATCCTTGTAGGCCTCAACGTCTTGCCGGCTGGGCGGCGCGATCTGCAACAGGGTTGCGCGTGGATCATCCGGCGCACGGCGGGACAGATAGGTTCCAAAGGCCTCAAACCGGTTGGGCAGGCCCTTGGAGTAGTCCAGCCGGTCCACCCCGAGGATCAGCCTCTCGCCCTCGCCCAGTCTGAGTGCTGCGGTATCGGCATCAGCGGCGGCGGTTGCCAGGCTGTCGACGTCGATCCCGATGGGAAAGCTGCGCAAGACGAAGTGCCGGTCCTTGTACTGCATGACGCCGCCTGCGAGCGGTTTTACCTTACCACTCCCGCGCAGGAAGTCCTGGCAGTTGCTCACATCCCTATTGGTCTGAAGCCCGACAAGGTTGTAGGCGGCAAGCCATCCGGACATGAGCCCTTGTTCCGGCAAGGCAGGCATATCGCTGGCCGTCGGGAACGGGATATGCAGAAAGAAGGCGATCCGGTTCGACAGCCCGCGTTTGCGCAGGGCAGCGGCCAGAGGCAAGAAGTGATAGTCATGGATCCAGATCAGATCATCCGGTTCCGCCACCGAAGCGATCAATCCGGCAACCCGATCATTGACTTCGCGGTAGGTGCGGGCGTGATCGGGGTCGACCGATATCAGGTCGGCCCTGTGATGAAACAGCGGCCAGAGCACGGCGTTGGAGTAGCCCAGGTAGAACCCTTCGTACTCTTCATGGCTCAGGTCAAAGGCCAGCCTGCGATAGGGTGCTGACGAAATGGACCGAAGGCCTGGGTCGGGGGTGTCGACCGGCTTGCCGGACGATCCGATCCAGATGCCACCGCGGGCCTTCAGCGCATCATGCACGGCCACGACAAGGCCGCCTGAAGGGGCCTCTCCGGTTGGTATCCTGTTCGAGACGACGATGAGCCTCGGTTGTGCCATGGCGTCAGGCCTTGGCCCAACTGCGCAGAAGGTTGCGCACTGCCCTCGGGTCTTCAACCCGATTGGAGGCGGCGGTGTCGCCCTCGCCCACCTTGACGGCCAGCCCACCGGACTCGCCGACCCATCGCAAGGCCGGTTCGTCCGTCACGTCATCGCCAAAAAAGATCGGCAAGGTGCCGGCAAAGGGGGCCGCCTCCATGTGCCGCTGGATCGACAGTTCCTTGCCAATACCCTTTGGCCGCAACTCATAGGCCATTTTTGAATGGTGCAATTCAAAGCCCGGATGGGTTTCGTCCAGAACACGCAAGAAGGCATAGGCGTCCGCCGCCCGATCCTCGGCCGAGCGGAAGTGAATGACGATGCCGGTCGGCTTGCGTTCTGCCAGAAGGCCGGGATGGGTGGCGGCAAAAGCCTCGGCCATGTCGCCCATCCGCGCCACGACATGGTCATCCACCGCAATGCAGCGGCTTGTGACGCCGTCAATACGCTCTTCGGCGCCATGTCCGCCAATGATCGGCCCGGCAAATCCACCAAGATAAGGCTCGACCGACGCCAAAGAGCGTCCGGTGACAATCACCAACCGCCCGTTGCACTTCCGGGCGACAGCCTCGAGCGTCATGGCCATGTCTTCGGGCACGACGATCGCGTCGGGGCTGTCGGCCAGATCGACAAGCGTCCCGTCAAAGTCCAGAAAGACCGACGACGTGCCCAGATCGACATCCGGCATTCCCGGAACGCAGGGGTCGCTATGAGGCTCTCCGGTAAATCCAATCATTTCATAGTACATGTTCGGCTCTCCTTTGACGCTGTGCCAGACTGCGACGGATCGGCGAACCGCCGATCAAACCTGGTCTCCCCTTGGAAATGCAAGATCCGCCACCCTGTCGGGGTCAACCTTTAGCAAATCACCGGGACCAGCACCTCAACCGTGATGATGTGAGGCGTGCTTGGGCATTCTATACCGGAGGTATGCCCGGAAAGAAAGCGCACCGCCCAACAACAAGGCGTGGGATGGACTGCCGCATTGAGTTGCAACCGATTGCAGCTCTGGCCTTTGTGGCGCCGACCGCCTTGGGCAGACGAAATAATCCACGGCCCGCAACTCAACGGGGAACGGGCATGTCAGCCACCGCAGATCCCTGATTGGGCCAGCCCAGCGGCCCTTGGGCGGTCCCGCTCATGGACGTACCCGACCTTGCCGGAGTGTCCAACACCGCCGTGTCGCAAAACTGCGCCCCCGGGGCACCGGTGTCCAAGGAAATGCGGGCGCGGGTAGAAACCGCAGCACGGAAACTGGGCTACCGCCCAAATCGCCTTGCCTCGGGGCTGGAGGACGGACCGGTCTGGTCGGACTGGTCGTCTACGACTTTGCCAATCTGGGCCTGCTGGTGTTGATGGAAACCTTTACCTCGCGATTTCAGCAAAAAGGTCTACGACCCAATTTACCGAACCTTGACGAAGCGACGCGGTCGGACACAAGACCTTCGCCCAGCGCACTGACCTGTCAGGCCGACGCAAGCCCCGCATGAGTGTTTAGCAGGTATTGCGAGAAAACAGGTCCGCTTGCCGCCCCGATCGCCCGGGCATTGCCGCCGGTCTTGCCCCCGATGATATGGGGCAGCGCAAGGCCGCGGCTGTCCAATACCGACACCGCCTCTTGCGTGCGGCGCACCAGACGATCCCGCACGATGGTCGGAAAGGCGCCGTCGATCACGATCGCCTCAAAGTCGATCACCGCGCAGATTGTCAGCGCCGCATAGGCCAGCGATTGCGCGGCCTGTTCGATCCAGGCCTCGAGCTGATCGGGAAAGCCTGTCCAATCCTGCGGCTGGGCCCAAAGGCGGGACGGTTCGAGCCCGACATCGGCAAGCGCCGCCTCCAGAAGAAACAGCGATGCAGAATCCAGAAGTTGCCCGTTGCGACCATCGGCGAGCCGCGTCGGCAAAGACCCAAAGGCCCCAGCGTTGCCGTGGATCCCCTCAAAGACCGAATGGTTGAGAACCACGCCCCCCCCGATGAAGGAGCCGACAAAGAAATAGGCAAAATCCCGAAACTCCCTGCCCTTCCCAAAGATATGTTCCGCCCGGCAGGCGGCGGTCGCGTCGTTCTCGACAAAGACGGGCAAGGCGCTGAACTGGCCGATCTGCTCGGCAAAGTTAATGTCGCGCCATTGGTCCAGATCCTCGGCCGGCGCCCCGATAGTTTCCGACCAGTTCCAGATTTCAAAGGGCTTGGCGATGCCGATCCCTGCAATGCGATTGACCTGCGCCCGGGACAGACTGGCTTGAAAACTGGCGATACCAGCGCGCAGAAACCCAAAGACCGTTTCGGGCATTGGATAGCGATAGGTGGTTTGCAACTGGCTGCGCAGGTTGCCCAGAAAATCCATCAGCACCAGGTCCGCGCTGCGCCGCCCGATCTTCAGACCGATGGACAGAACACCGTCAGCCGCCAGACCCATCGGGATCGACGGTTTGCCGACCTTGCCCCGTTGGGGCTCTCCCCTGGCCAGAAGACCGTCGTTCTCAAGGCCCCGAAGGATAACCGAGACGGTTTGCGGCGACAGATTGGCCATCTTGGCAAGATCGCTGCCCGCGTGCGGGCCAAGCCGCTGCATCATTGACAGCAGCAACCGCTCGTTATGATCGCGCACTCCTTGCTGATTGACCCCTGAGGACGGGGACCGAGCTTCCACCTGCCGCGCGACATTTACCATCACAGTTCCTCCCGTCGACGATTTGAGGATGGACCAGTTAATAAGTCAACTAGATTTATTTATTGACCTTCCGCCGCGAATCGCGCTTCCTTAGCGTCATGCCTTGCGTCGGAGGGATGCAGGGATAACGCGGTCTTTTGGGCCGCTTTCAAAATCCTTTGGGAGGATACCATGAAGAAACTTCTCGCGAGCTCCGCGCTTGCAATGGTCGCCATGTCCGGCGCTGCCTTTGCTGGCGGCCATGGCACGACGGCGTGCCTGATCACCAAGACAGACACCAACCCCTTCTTCGTGAAGATGCGCGAAGGCGCAACTGCCGCTGCCGAAGAGCTGGGCATCAACCTGCTGACCTTCGCCGGTCGCGTAGACGGTGACCACGAGACCCAGGTTGCCGCCATCGAGACCTGCATCGCCGAAGGCGCGTCGGGCATCCTGCTGGCCGCTTCGGACACCTCGTCCATCGTTCCCGCCGTCATGGAAGCCCGTGAAGCTGGCCTGGTTGTCATCGCTCTCGACACGCCGCTGAGCCCGATCGACGCTGCCGACGCCACTTTCGCCACCGACAACTTCCTTGCTGGTGAGCTGATCGGCCAGTGGGCTGCTGCCTCCATGGGCGACGCTGCTGCCGACGCCAAGATTGCCATGCTGGACCTGGCCGTCAGCCAGCCCACCGTTGGCGTTCTGCGCGACCAGGGCTTCCTGACCGGCTTTGGCATCGACGTGGGCGACGTTTCCCGCTGGGGTGATGAGACCGATCCCCGCATCGTCGGCAACGAAGTCACCGCCGGCAACGAAGAAGGTGGCCGGACCGCTATGGAAGCCCTGCTTGCCGTAGAGCCGGAAATCAACGTGGTCTACACCATCAACGAGCCTGCCGCTGCCGGTGCCTATGAGGCGCTCAAGTCGGTTGGTCGTGAGAACGACGTTCTCATCGTGTCCGTCGACGGCGGCTGCCCCGGTGTGCAGAACGTTGCAGACGGCGTGATCGGCGCCACCTCGCAGCAGTACCCGCTTCTGATGGCCTCGCTGGGCATCGGGGCGATTGCAGCATACGCCGCAGACGGCACGCTGCCTGCTCCGACCGAAGGCAAGGACTTCTTCGACACTGGCGTGGCTCTGGTCACCGCCAACCCTGCCGAAGGCGTTGACAGCATCGACGTCGCCGAGGGCATGGCCCTTTGCTGGGGCTAAGTCCCACTTAGACACCGGAAGGGGCGATTTTGCGTCGCCCCTTCCCACAGAATTCCAATTCTCCTAACCTGATACCGTACAATAACGCGGCGCCAGACGGGTGCCCGCCGGGAGGGGCCTATGTCATCACAAGACAACTATGAGGCGGTGGTCGCGAACGCGTCCGACAAGGTCGCCGAGTTCGACCAGGGACCAAAGGGGTTCATTGGGCGGTTCCAAAGCCTGCTTCATCGGTTCCCCGCGGCGGTGTCGCTGATCGTTTTGCTGGTCGCCATCCCGGTATTCGGGCTGCTGATCGACCGCGAACCGATCATGTATTCGCTCGGTCTTGTCGAGCTGGAAGATATCGGAAACTCCCGCTACCGCTTCTTCTCGCTTCGAACGCTGTCGTTCATCCTGGAACAGGTGATGATCGTCGGGATCGTCGGTGCGGCCCAGGCCCTTGTCATCCTGACAGCCGGCATCGACCTCAGCGTCGGTGCGATCATGGTCCTGTCCTCTGTCGTCATGGGTCAGTTCACCTTCCGCTACGGCCTGCCGGTCGAGGTTGCCATCCTGTGCGGCCTGGTTTGCGGAGGGCTTATCGGATCCTTAAACGGCTGGCTGGTGGCGGTGATGAAGTTACCCCCCTTCATCGTGACCCTTGGCATGTGGCAGATCGTTCTGGCGGCGAACTTCCTGTATTCCGCCAACGAAACGATCCGAAGTCAGGACATTTCTGCGGATGCCCCGCTATTACAATTCTTCGGCCAGACCGCGATGACCATCGGCGGTGACGAGAGTGGCAGGGGCGGCGCGAACTTCACCTACGGCGTGTTGTTCATGATCCTACTGGTTGCCATCCTGGCCTATGCCCTGCGCCAGACAGCCTGGGGCCGCCACGTCTACGCCGTCGGCGACGATCCCGAAGCGGCCGAACTTTCGGGCGTAAACGTCAAGAAAATCCTGATCTCGGTCTATGCTCTGTCTGGCCTGATCTGCGCCTTTGCCGGCTGGGCCCTGATCGGACGGATCGGATCGGTGTCACCTACCTCGGGCCAGCTGGCCAATATCGACAGCATCACGGCTGTGGTGATCGGCGGGATTTCCCTCTTTGGCGGGCGGGGCTCCATCCTTGGGATGATCTTCGGGGCCTTTATCGTGGGCGTTTTCACCATGGGCCTGCGTCTTCTGGGGGCCGATGCCCAGTGGACCTACCTGCTGATCGGTGCCCTCATAATCGCGGCGGTCGCAGTTGACCAATGGATCAGAAAGGTAGCGTCATGAGCGTGGAACCCATCCTCAAAGGTCGCAACCTTGTCAAACGCTATGGCAAGGTCGTCGCCCTCGATCACTGTGACTTTGACCTTTATCCCGGCGAGATCCTGGCCGTCATCGGCGACAACGGGGCGGGCAAGTCGACGCTGATCAAATCGGTGTCTGGGGCCGTTGTCCCTGACGAGGGCGAGATCACGCTTGAAGGCAAGCGCATCCGCTTTACCTCGCCAAACGAGGCGCGCAATGCCGGGATCGAGACAGTATACCAGACGCTTGCCATGTCCCCCGCCCTGTCGATCGCGGACAACATGTTCATGGGCCGGGAGCTGCGCAAGCCGGGCTTCATGGGCAAGGTGTTCCGTCAGCTTGACCACGCGGCGATGGAAAAATTCGCTCGGGACAAGCTGTCCGAACTGGGTCTGATGACCATTCAGAACATCAACCAGGCGGTAGAAACCCTGTCTGGCGGCCAGCGTCAGGGCGTGGCCGTGGCCCGCGCTGCTGCGTTCGGGTCCAAGGTCATCATCTTGGACGAGCCGACCGCGGCGCTCGGCGTCAAGGAAAGCCGCCGGGTGCTGGAACTGATCCAGGACGTCAAATCGCGCGGCATTCCGATCATCCTGATCAGCCACAACATGCCCCATGTGTTCGAGGTTGCAGACCGCATCCACATTCACCGACTGGGCAAGCGGCTTTGTGTCATCAATCCAAGAAATCATTCCATGTCCGACGCGGTTGCCTATATGACTGGTGCCAAGGAACCCGAGACGGAACTTGAGACCATATAAAGGCTTGCCCCAGTGCTGGATGTGACGGCCCATGTAAACGCCCTGACGGATCGGGTGCATGACATGTTGGGCACCAAGTCTCGTTTGCTGGTCGGCATCGCCGGTGCGCCGGGGAGCGGGAAATCCACACTTGCCTCCGAAGTGGCCCGCCGCCTGAATGTGCAAAAGGTGCCTACGGTCGTCGTGCCGATGGATGGATTTCATCTGGACAACGCCATTCTTGATGCGCGTGGTCTGCGGTCCCGCAAAGGCGCGCCCGAGACGTTTGACAGCGACGGGTTCGTCCACGCCATCCGGCGCCTACACAATGGCGGCGAGGTGATCTTTCCCGCCTTTGACCGGGCCAGGGACATTTCCATTGCCGGGGCCGTCAGTGTTCCGGCGGACTGTGCGGTCGTCGTGGTGGAGGGCAATTACCTGCTGTTTGATGAGGCCCCCTGGAACACCCTGCCCCAGTATTGGGACATTTCCGCCCGCCTCGAAGTGCCGATGCCTGAGATCCGCGCCCGTATCATCCAGCGCTGGTTAAGTCATAACCTGTCCCGGGCCACTGCCACCCGCCGCGCCGAAAGCAATGACATTCCGAACGCCCAGCGCGTCATGGCCCGGTCCCTTCCGGCCGACCTAGCCCTGTCCATGGGACGCGATCTATAGGCACGCGAACTTCGTTATCGCTAACAGCCCCACTTGCTGACTGCTTCGTTGCATCTATGATGGACCCATGAAAGCAATAGCCACCGCCCCAGTTCTCGACCCGTCTGACGTTTCGCGACTGCTTCACGCGACACACGATGACCCCTTTGCAATCCTCGGCCCGCACAAGCGCGGGCGGGCGACATATGTGACGGCCATCGATCCAGGCGCGGATCGCCTAGAGGCGGTCGTTGGCGGCAAGACCTATCCCCTGGCCCGGATCGACGGTGCCCTTTTTTGCGGCAAGGTCCCGGGTGGCAAACCCTACCGCCTGCGCGGCACAGGTGCCGATGGCGCGGTCTGGGACTATGACGATGCCTACCGCTTTGGCCCGGTGCTATCGGATTTCGACGAATACCTTCTGGGCGAAGGCAATCACGAACGTCTGTGGGAGGCGCTGGGCGCCCACGTCATGACCCATGAGGGCTGCCAGGGCACACATTTTGCCGTCTGGGCCCCGTCTGCCAGCCGGGTGTCGGTTGTGGGCGACTTCAACGCATGGGACGGACGACGCCACCCCATGCGGCGCCGTGGCGGAACCGGCGTCTGGGAAATCTTTGTCCCAGGTGCGGGCGACGGTTCGGCCTACAAATACGAGATCGCAGGTCCCTCTGGTCAGGTTGGCCCGCTTAAGGCCGACCCTGTCGGATTTGGCGCACAGCATCCCCCGGAGACTGCCAGCATCGTCCGCGACATCGCAGGCTACGGCTGGCATGACGCCGCCTGGATGGCGGAACGGGCCAAGCGCAACCGCCGCGAGGCCCCGATTTCGGTCTACGAGGTTCACCTGGGCTCATGGAAGCGGATCTGGGATCAGAACGGTCGCCCCCTGTCCTACAAGGAGGCCGCCGCGGACCTTGTCGCCTATGCCCGTGACATGGGGTTCACCCACCTTGAGCTGATGCCGGTGTCCGAGTTTCCCTTTGACGGGTCCTGGGGCTACCAGCCGGTGGGCATGTATGCCCCGACCATCCGTTTTGGGCCTGCGCATGAATTTCGCGATCTGGTGGATGCCGCTCACGAGGCGGGACTTGGCGTGATCCTGGACTGGGTTCCGGGACACTTTCCCACCGATGCCCACGGGCTGGGGCAGTTTGACGGGACCCACCTTTACGAACATGCCGACCCGAAAGAAGGCTTCCATCAGGACTGGAACACCCTGATCTACAATTACGGTCGGGCCGAGGTGGCGAATTTCCTCACCGCCAATGCCCTTTACTGGCTGGACGAATACCATGTGGACGGGCTGCGCGTTGATGCCGTGGCCTCGATGCTTTACCGCGACTATTCGCGCAAAGACGGCGAATGGATCCCCAACAAGGATGGTGGCCGCGAGAACTACGAAGCGATCGCCCTGTTCAAACGGATGAACACCGCCGCCTACGGAAAATACCCCGGCATCATGACAATCGCCGAGGAATCCACCTCCTTCCCCCGTGTCTCAAGCCCGGTCGACGCCGGCGGCCTTGGCTTTGGGTTCAAGTGGAACATGGGCTGGATGAACGACACGCTGGACTACATCACCCGCGAGCCGATCCACCGCAAATATCACCACCACCAGATGACTTTTGGCATTCACTATGCCTTTTCCGAGAACTTCGTCCTGCCGATCAGCCATGACGAAGTGGTGCATGGGAAAGGGTCGATGCTGGCCAAGATGCCCGGCAACGATTGGGAAAAATTTGCAAACCTACGCGCCTACTATGGCTTTATGTGGGGCCATCCGGGCAAGAAGCTGTTGTTCATGGGCTGTGAATTCGCCCAGCCCGAGGAATGGAACCACGACAGCCAGATCAACTGGGACGCGGCAGAACAGCCGGCGCACAAGGGGATCCAGTCGCTGGTTCGGGACCTGAACGCCCTTTATCGGTCGACCCCGGCGCTACATGTGCGCGACTGTGACCCCGCAGGGTTCGACTGGATCGAGTCCACCGATGCCGACCAGTCCACGCTCAGCTTCATCCGTTGGGGACATGAGGGGGACGCGCCCTGCGTGGTCCTGTGTAACTTCACACCGGTTGAACGGACAGGGTTCCGCATCGGTGTCCCCTATGCCGGACACTGGCGCGAGATGCTCAACACGGATGCGAGCGTTTACGGAGGCGCGAACCGCGGCAATCTTGGCGGCGTCGACGCGGTGGAGGAACCCTATCAGGGCCAGCCCGCCTCGATGGCCGTAACATTGCCGCCACTTGCCACGCTCATCTTTCAGCTGGGCGCAGAGTGAAATACGGGAGGGAGACCCATATGCCACAGAACCGCAGACTGACCCAACGCTCGATGGCCTTCGTTCTTGCCGGTGGCCGTGGGTCCCGGCTGAAGGAACTTACGGACAGACGGGTCAAGCCAGCCGTCTACTTTGGCGGCAAGTCACGGATCATCGACTTTGCCCTGTCCAACGCCATGAACTCGGGCATTCGGAAGATGGCGGTGGCGACCCAGTACAAGGCCCACAGCCTGATCCGGCATTGCCAGCGCGGCTGGTCGTTCTTTCGGTCCGAGCGGAACGAATTCCTCGACATCCTGCCCGCCTCGCAGCGCGGCGGGGATGAGCAGTGGTATCGCGGCACGGCCGATGCGGTGACGCAGAACATCGACATCGTCGACAGCTATGGCATCGACTACATCGTCATCCTTGCCGGGGATCACATCTACAAGATGGATTACGAGGTGATGCTGCGCCAGCACGTCGAGTCCGGCGCAGATGTGACCATCGGCTGCCTGACCGTCCCCCGGATGGAGGCGACGGCCTTTGGCGTCATGCATGTCGACAAGACCGACAGGATTACCCAGTTTCTGGAAAAGCCCGCCGACCCGCCCGGCACGCCCGAGGACCCTTCGGTGGCGCTGGCCTCCATGGGCATCTATGTCTTTTCCTGGCCCTTCCTGCGCGACCTTTTGGAAAAGGACGCCGAAGACCCGAACTCCAGCCATGATTTCGGCAACGACCTGATCCCGGATATCGTCAAGAACGGCAAGGCGATGGCCCACCGTTTTGATGTCTCCTGCGTTCGCCATGCGCCCGAGGCGCCCGCCTACTGGCGCGATGTGGGGACGGTGGATGCGTTCTGGCAGGCCAATATCGATCTGACCGGCTTTACCCCGGACCTGAACCTTTGGGACAAGAACTGGCCGATCTGGACCTATTCCGAAAGCGTGCCCCCCGCCAAATTCATCCACGACGAAAAGGACCGACGCGGTGTCGCCATTTCGTCGATGGTGTCAGGCGGTTGCATCATCTCGGGGACCGAGGTCCGGAATTCTCTCCTGTTCACCGAGGTGCACACCAATTCCTACGCCGTTCTCGACCATGCGGTCTGCCTGCCCTATGTCACCGTCAATCGGTCGGCCCGGCTGCGGCGGGTCGTCATCGACCGGGGTGTCATCATCCCCGAGGGCCTCGTGGTGGGAGAGGATCCCGACGAGGATGCAAAGTGGTTCCGTGTGTCCGAGAGAGGGGTGACCCTGATCACCCAGACCATGCTCGACGCGCGTGACGCGGCGAAGTGACAAGGGTGCGGCGTACATGATGCAGGTCCTTTCCGTTGCCTCCGAATGTGCGCCGCTGGTCAAGACGGGCGGTCTAGCCGACGTGGTGGGCGCCCTGCCCGCTGCCATGGCTGCCGAAGGCGTCCATGTCCGCACCCTTTTGCCCGGCTATCCGGCTGTTATGCAGGGTTTGACCGATCCCGCTGTCGTGCTGACCGGGCAATCCCTTGGTGTGCCGTTTCGGGTGCTGGCGGCACAGGTCGGGGACCTCGACCTGCTGATTCTGGATGCGCCGCAACTTTTTGACCGGGCGGGCAGCATCTATCTTGGCCCCAACGGCAAGGACTGGCCCGACAATCCATTGCGCTTTGCCCTTTTGTCCCAGGTGGCCGCCCGGATCGGTGTCGGCGCGATTGCCGACTGGCAGCCGAAGGTTATCCACGCCCATGACTGGCAGGCCGGTTTTGTACCCGAGTATCTGCATGCGCTGGGTGGCACAGGGAAAACCGGAACGATCCTGACGATCCACAACATCGCCTTTCACGGGCTGGCCGACGCCAGCCTTCTGAACATGCTGCAACTCTCACCCTCCCGGATGAACCGCGACGGGTTCGAGTTTTGGGGCCGTATCTCCGCGCTCAAGGCGGGGTTGATCGGGGCAGACCGGCTGACCACCGTCTCCCCCACCTATGCAGAAGAGCTGATGACGGACGCCTTTGGCATGGGCCTCGACGGCGTGATGCGCCAGCGCCGCGATGTCCTGTCCGGCATCCTGAACGGCATCGACGAAGAGGCGTGGAACCCGGCGACGGACGCCGCCATCAAACCCTACAAGACCGCCAGGGGCAAAGCCGCCAACAAAGCCGCCCTGCAGGCCGAATTTGGACTGCCCACAAGCGACGGCCCCCTGTGCGTCATGGTCTCGCGCCTGACGGAGCAAAAGGGCGTTGACCTCCTGCTGGATGCCCTGCCGACCCTGTTGGCGCGTGGCGGGCAACTGATTGTCCTGGGCTCTGGCGCGAGTGAGCTGGAAGAAGGCCTGCGCAATGCTGCCCGCGACGACCACGTCGGCGTGCGGATCGGCTATGATGAGGCGCTCTCCCACCGGATCATCGCGGGCGGCGACTGCATTCTGGTGCCCTCGCGGTTCGAGCCTTGCGGCCTGACCCAGATGTACGGGCTGCGCTACGGCACGATCCCCCTTGTGGCCCTGACCGGCGGGTTGGCCGACACGGTCATCAATGCCTCGCCCGCCGGGGTTCTCGCCGGGGTGGCGACGGGAATTCAGTTCAACCCGATCAGCGCCGACGCCTTGCGAAGCGCCTTTACACGGCTGTGCGACCTATACGCCGATGGCCAGCTTTGGGCACGGATGCAAAAGAATGCCATGCGTCACCCGGTCGGATGGGGCCCGTCGGCCCAAGCCTACGCCGCCCTATATCGAGATGTCGCCCCCTCATCATGAATCAACAGGTCACGATCACGGCAGGGCGCCCGTTCCCCATGGGCGCGACCTTCGATGGCGAAGGGGTGAACTTTGCGATCTTTTCGCAGCATGCCACCCGCATGACGCTGTGCCTGTTTGACGACCAGGGACATGAGTACCTGCTGATCGACCTGCCCGAGAACGATGGGCACATCTGGCATGGCTATATCTCGGGGCTGCGGCCGGGCCAGCAATACGGCTATCGCGCCCATGGCCCCTACCGCCCGGACGAGGGACATCGGTTCAATCCGCACAAGCTGCTGCTTGACCCCTATGCCCGGCAGGTCAGCGGCCATCCGATCTGGCACACAGCCCTGATGGGATACGATGTGTCGGCCAAGCACGGCGATCTGACGTTCGACACCCGCAACTCGGCCCCCTATATGCCGCGTGGCATCGTGGTCGATCCGACCTTTTCGTGGGGCGAGGATCAGCCCCCCAGAACGCCGCTTGAGCAGTCGGTGATCTACGAAGCCCACGTCAAGGGGCTGACCGCAGGCCGCGCCGACATCCAGCACCGGGGCAGTTACCTTGGGCTGGCCTCGGACGAGATGCTCGAGCATCTGACCAAGCTCGGGATTACAGCGATCGAACTGCTCCCGGTCCATGCCTTCCTGGACGAACAGCACCTCTTGACCAAGGGGCTGACGAATTACTGGGGCTATATGACCACCAGCTTTTTCGCCCCAGAACCACGCTACATGGCCACCGGCCAGATAGCCGAGTTTCAGCACATGGTCGCCCGACTGCACAGCGCCGGTATCGAGGTCATTCTGGACGTCGTCTACAACCATACAAGCGAGGGGAACCAGTTCGGGCCCACACTCAGCTTTCGGGGGCTGGACAATGCCTCCTACTACCGGCTGGCCGAAAGCCCGCGGTATTACATCAACGACACCGGCACCGGCAACACGCTGAACGTGAACCATCCGATGGTGATGCGGATGGTCATGGACAGCCTGCGCTACTGGGTCAAAGTGATGCATGTCGACGGATTCCGGTTTGACCTGTGCACCGTCCTAGGCCGCACGGAAACCGGTTTTGACCGCAATGCCCCATTCTTTCAGGCAATCCGGCAGGATCCTGTCCTGTCCAGGGTCAAGATGATCGCAGAGCCATGGGACATCGGTCCGGGCGGTTACCAGCTGGGCGCCTACCCCCCACCTTGGGCCGAATGGAACGACAAGTACCGCGATCAGGTCCGCGCGTTCTGGCGGGGCGATGTCGATACAGCGCGCAAGTTGGCCAGCCGGGTTAGCGGATCGTCGCTGCGGTTCGACCATGACCGGCGCAGCGCCGCATCGTCGGTCAACTTCCTGACCGCGCACGATGGGTTCACGCTGATGGACGTGGTGAGCTACAATGACAAGCACAACCTCGATAACGGGGAAGAGAACCGCGACGGCCATTCGGACAACACCAGCGACAATATGGGCGTTGAAGGGCCGACGACCGACCCGGACATCCGCGCCGCCCGCGCGCTGCGCCGCCGCAACATGATGGCGACCCTGCTGCTTAGCCAGGGCACACCGATGATCCTGGCCGGGGACGAGTTGGGCAATTCGCAAGGTGGCAACAACAACGCCTATTGCCAGGACAACCCGATCGGCTGGGTCGACTGGGGGCCCGACAATACCGGCGAAGACCCCGAATTCCTGGCCTTTTGCCGCAAAATCATTGGCTTTCGAAACGCCCACCCCATCCTGCGCCAGAAACGGTTCCTGCATGCAAAAAGCCGCCTGATCGACGGCGTTCCAGACCTGTTCTGGCGTCGCGCAGATGGCGCCCAGATGACGGATGACGATTGGGCCGACCCGGCCCTGCGGCACATTACGCTAGAATTGCGGACAGCCTCTGGGACGCCGGAATACGCGTCCCTCGAATATGCCTTGTTCCTCGTGTTCAATGCAGGCCCCGGCCTGCTTGTCACCCTACCGCCGACCACCAACGGGCGGTCCTGGGTGCGCCACATCGACACCGCCCGCCCCTATGCCGCCGCCAAGCCTGCCAAGCCCAAGACACGGGTACGTGCCAATTCGGTCGTCGTTCTGGTACAAGAGGCCCTGCCCGGCCGAAAATGACCCCAAAAGGGAGAGAGCCATGGAAACGATCACTGTCGATACCAAACCCATTGAAGGCCAGAAGCCCGGAACCAGCGGTCTGCGCAAGAAGACCCAGGTTTTCATGGGGCGACACTACCTTGAGAACTACGTCCAGGCGATCTTTGACGGGATCGGCGGCGTGGCCGGCAAGACCCTCGTCGTCGGCGGCGACGGTCGCTACTTCAACGACCGCGCCTGTCAGGTGATCCTGCGCATGGCAGCGGCCAATGGCGCGGCCCGGATCATAATCGGGCAGAATGCGATCCTGTCCACGCCCGCCGCCTCGAACCTGATCCGCAAGCGGGGCACGGACGGTGGCCTGATCCTGTCGGCCAGCCACAACCCCGGCGGTCCGAACGCCGACTTTGGCCTGAAATACAACACCCCCAACGGAGGCCCCGCCCCGGAAAACGTCACCGACAAGATCTTTGCCGTGACCAAGACCATCACCTCCTATAATATCTTCGAGGCGCAAGACATCGACCTGTCGACCGTCGGAACCACCCGCATGGGCGCAATGGAAGTCGAAGTGGTCGACCCGGTCGCCGACTATGCCGAGCTGATGGAAAGCCTGTTCGACTTTGACGCCATTGCAGAGCTTCTGTCCTCGGGCTTTACCCTAGCCTTCGACGCCATGCATGCCGTCACCGGCCCCTATGCCAAAGCCATTCTGGAAAAGCGCCTTGGGGCAAAGCCGGGGTCAGTAATGAACGCGGTCCCCTCGCCCGACTTTGGCGGCGGCCACCCTGACCCCAACCCGATCTGGGCCAAACCTTTGGTCGACCTCATGATGGGCCCGGATGCGCCCGACTTTGGCGCCGCCTCTGACGGGGATGGCGACCGCAACATGATCCTTGGGCGCAGGATCTACGTCACCCCGTCTGACAGCCTTGCCCTTTTGGCGGCACATGCCCCGCTGGCCCCTGGCTATGCCACCGGGCTGAAAGGCGTTGCACGATCAATGCCTACCTCGGGTGCCATGGACCGGGTGGCCGAAAAGCGGGGGATTGCCTGCTACGAGACGCCGACGGGCTGGAAGTTCTTTGGAAACCTGCTGGACGCCGGGATGGCCACGCTTTGCGGCGAGGAAAGTGCCGGCACCGGATCGGACCATGTGCGCGAAAAGGACGGTCTTTGGGCCGTTCTCCTGTGGCTCAATATCCTGGCCGTGACCCGCAAACCGGTGGCCGATTTGATGAGCGCCCACTGGGCCGAGTTCGGGCGGAACTACTATTCCCGCCATGATTATGAAGACGTGGAAAGCGACAAGGCCAACGCCCTTTTTGACGCCCTGCGCGCCGCCCTGCCCGGCCTTGCCGGTCAAAGCTTTGGCCCGCTGACCGTCGCCACGGCCGATGAGTTCGCCTATGACGACCCGGTCGACGGATCGCATTCCGCCGCGCAAGGCCTGCGTATCGGCTTTGACGGGGGGGGACGGGTCGTGTTCCGACTGTCGGGCACCGGAACGGTCGGGGCGACCCTGCGCGTCTACCTTGAAGCGGTCGAAACTGACCCTGCCCGGATGCACGAGGACGCCCAAGAAGCGCTGGCCGACATCGTCAACGCGGCAGAGAAGATCGCAGGTATCAAGGCCCATACAGGCCGCAGCGCACCCGACGTCATTACCTGATCACAACCGCCAGCCCGGCCCTGAGGATCTGCCTGATCAGAGATCACAAACTTGCATGACGCTACGTCAGCACGCTTGACACATTCTATTTTTGTAATGTATCCCCATTTGCAATTCAGCGAGAGGAGTCGCCGGGCTTTCTCGCCTGCTCCTCTCATTCTGTTGCAACGATAAATCAAGGCGTTAGACCTCATGACGGACTTTACTCCCTTTCAATCCCTGTTTGGCGGCAGCCTGATTGGCCTGGCCTCGGTACTTCTGATGCTGTCGATGGGACGGATCATGGGCGCGACCGGCATCCTTGCCGGTTTCCTGAGCCCCGCAAGCCTCCAGGACTGGGGCTGGCGGGCAGCTATCCTCGCCGGCATGGCCACCGGGCCACTGGCGTTCCTGCTCGCCACCGGCTCCATGCCGGCCATTGATGTGCCCGTCAGCACACCGATGCTGCTTATCGGTGGCTTCATCGTCGGAATCGGCGTCACCTTTGGCGGTGGCTGCACTTCGGGGCATGGCGTCTGTGGCAATGCCCGTCTGTCGACCCGGTCGATCACGGCCACCATCACCTTCATGATCGCGACGGCCATCACCGTCTACATCATCCGTCACCTGATCGGAGCATAAGACCATGCGGCTTTTCCTCAGCTATTTCATCGGCCTGATCTTTGGCCTCGGTATCGTCATCTCTGGCATGGCCAACCCTGCCAAAGTGCTTAACTTTTTCGACGTGGCAGGCACCTGGGATCCCAGCCTTGCCTTTGTCATGGGCGGCGCCCTGATCGTGACCTTCATCGGCTACCGGATCGTGTTCCGGCGCCAGGAACCGCTTTTGGGCCAGACCTTCTTTGTGCCCGCCCCCAAGGCGATCGACACCCGTCTTGTCGCCGGCTCTGCCGTCTTTGGGATTGGCTGGGGCATTGCTGGCTTTTGCCCCGGCGGCGCTTTGCCCGCCATCGGCACCGGTGACGGCCGGGTCCTGATGTTCGTTGGCGCCCTTGTTGCAGGTATCTTTGCGGCCCGCTTCCTCTCACGTATCCTTGAAACACGTGGCCAGCCGGTCACCGCCTAGCACGACCAGAAGGAGACGATACAATGTCGGACTATCCGCTGAACATGTCCCTCAAGCCCGAGGTCAAAGCCTTTTTTGACGAGGCAACCAACACGATCAGCTACGTCGTCAAGGACCCGGCCTCGAACGCCTGTGCCGTTGTCGACAGCGTCATGGATATCGACTATGCCGCCGGGCGGATCACCTACGACCACGCGGACGAAATGATCGCCTATATTGAGGCCGAGGGCCTCAAGCTTGAGTGGTTGATCGAAACCCACGTCCACGCCGACCACCTGTCCGCCGCGCCCTATATTCAGAGCAAGCTGGGCGGCAAGATCGGCATCGGCGAAAACATCCGCATTGTGCAGGACACCTTTGGCAAAGTGTTCAACGAAGGGACAGAGTTCCAGCGCGACGGGTCCCAGTTCGATGCCCTCTTCACGGAAGGATCGAGCTACAAGGTCGGCGAGATGGAGTGCTTTGCCATGCACACCCCCGGCCATACGCCGGCCTGCATGGTCCATGTCATGGGCAACGCCGCTTTTACCGGTGACACCCTGTTCATGCCGGACGGCGGATCGGCCCGCGCCGATTTCCCGGGTGGCGACGCCGGCGAGCTGTATGACAGCATCCAGAAGGTGCTGGCCCTGCCCGATGACATGCGCCTGTTCATGTGCCACGACTACGGCCCCAACGGCCGCGACATCCAGTGGGAGACCACGGTCGCCGAGGAAAAGGCGCACAACATCCATGTGGGCGGCGGCAAGACCCGCGAGGACTTCGTCGCCTTCCGCACCGAACGGGACAGCCAGCTTGCCGTGCCAAAGCTGATCATCCCCTCGCTGCAGGTCAATATGCGCGCGGGCAAGATCCCCACGGACGATAAAGGCAACCCGGTTCTGAAAATTCCGGTCAACGGACTTTGATAGCAAGAGATAGCATCATGGACATTCGCACCATCACCCCCGATTTCGCTGTCACTGGACAAATCCTGTCCAGCGATATCCCCACCCTCAAGGCGCAGGGCTATACCACCATCATCTGCAACCGCCCCGATGACGAGGATGCAGGCCAGCCCTCTGCCGACAGTATTCACAAGGCGGCCGCAGCAGCGGGGATGGGGTTCCACCACATCCCGATCCGGCCCGGTCAGGCCACCGGAGCGGATGTGGCCGCCTTTGACGACGCCCTGAACAAGGCGGCGGGCAAGGTTCTGGCCTATTGCCGTTCAGGCGGACGGGCCCAAAGCCTGTACGTCGCAACCGGACGCTGACCTGATCCCCCGCCCGGGAAGACCTGCCCGGGCCACCTGTTTCATCGACTGAAACCCCGGCGCCCGGCCCTGACGGGCGGCGTCGCGAGAAAGATATTCGCAATGTTCTCCCCCACGCTCTCTCGCTATTTGCCCATCCTGGAGTGGGGCCGGCATTACGACCGCGACACCCTGTCGGCCGATCTGATGGCCGCTGTCATCGTGACGATCATGCTGATCCCCCAGTCGCTGGCCTATGCCCTGCTGGCCGGTCTGCCGCCTGAAATGGGGCTCTATGCCTCCATCGTGCCGATCATGCTTTACGCCGTGTTTGGGACCTCCAAGGCGCTCGCCGTCGGGCCGGTTGCCGTCGTCTCGCTGATGACGGCCGCCGCCCTTGGCCAGGTCGCGGCCTCTGGCACTGCCGACTATATCAGCGCAGCCCTGACCCTTGCCGCCCTGTCTGGCGGGATCCTGTTGGCGATGGGCCTTTTCCGGCTTGGGTTTCTGGCCAACTTCCTGTCGCACCCGGTCATCGCGGGCTTTATCACCGCCTCGGGTATCCTGATCGCGGCAAGTCAGATCGGCAACATCCTTGGCATTCGCGTCAAGGGCGACACCATCATCGAACAGATCGAAACCCTTTGGGCCGGGCTGGACGGGATCAACTGGATCACCTTTGTCATCGGGGCGGCCACCACCGCCTTTCTGTTCTGGGTGCGCAAGGGGCTGAAGCCTCTGCTGCTGTCGTGGGGTCTGGCCCCACGTCCAGCCGATATGCTGGCCAAGGCCGGTCCGGTTCTGGCCGTTGTCGTCACGACCCTCGTCGTCAAGCTGTTCAACCTGACCGAAATGGGCGTGGCCGTTGTTGGAACCGTTCCGCAGGGGTTTCCCCCCTTCTCGGTTCCCGGCTTTGACCCTGACCTCGTTCGGGCGCTCCTCTTACCCGCCCTCCTAATCTCGGTCGTGGGGTTTGTTGAATCCGTGTCGGTCGCCCAGACGCTGGCGGCCAAGAAACGGCAACGCATTTCCCCCGACCAAGAGTTGATCGGGCTGGGTGCCGCCAACATCGGGGCGGCCTTCTCGGGCGGCTTTCCGGTCACGGGCGGGTTTTCACGATCCGTCGTGAACTACGACGCCGGGGCCGAAACGCCCGCCGCCGGGGCCTTTACCGCCGTGGCGCTGGGTGTCGCGGCCCTTGCCCTGACGCCCTTGATCCACGACCTGCCCAAGGCCACCCTGGCCGCGACCATCATCGTGGCCGTCCTCAGCCTCGTCGATTTTTCGATCCTGAAGCGGTCCTGGAACTATGCCAAGCCGGACTTTGCCGCAGTGGCGACGACAATCCTCCTGACCCTGCTGGCGGGCGTTGAGACAGGCGTGTCCGCCGGGGTCGCCCTGTCCATCGGCCTGCACCTCTACCGCACCTCGCGCCCGCATGTGGCCGAAGTCGGCCTTGTCCCGGGGACAGAGCATTTCCGCAATATCAACCGGCATACGGTCCTGACGGACCCGACCGTCCTGACCTTTCGCATCGACGAAAGCCTCTATTTCGCCAATGCGCGCTTCCTTGAGGACCTTATCCACGACCGTGTGACGCAGGACTGCCCCGTGCGGCACGTCATCCTGATGTGCCCCGCGGTGAATGAGATCGACATGAGCGCGCTGGAAAGCCTTGAGGCGATCAACCTGAGGCTCAAGGACATGGGGATCAAACTGCACCTGACAGAGGTCAAGGGCCCCGTCATGGACCGGCTTGAGCGGAGCCATTTCCTGCAGGACCTGACGGGCGAGGTTTACCTGTCACAATATGCGGCCATCCGGGCCCTGTCCGGCCTGCCCGGAGTCACTCCGGCCGTTACTCTGGCAGTCACCGCGGCAGGCGCGGCCTGAACCGACCCAAGCCCGCAGGCGCTTGCAGCCGTTGCGAAAGTCTGCGTTCCGGGGCAGACAGGTCTCATGTCTGCCCCCGCGCGCCCTCCCCTTGCCCCGATCCCCAGCGTCATCCTTGCCGGGGGCCAGTCCCGCCGGATGGGTGGCGGGGATAAGGCCCTGAGGATGCTTGGGCAGCGACGCCTGCTCGACCACGTTATCGACCGCGCGTCGCGCCAATGCACCCCATTGGCGCTGAATGCCAACGGCGATCCTGAACGCTTTGCCCCCTGTCCCCTGGCTGTTCTGACCGACACGGTCACCGGCCACCTTGGCCCGCTGGTAGGTATTCACACGGCAATGGGATGGGCCGAGGGGCTGGGCCATGATTGTGTCGTGACATTGGCCGTCGACACCCCCTTCTTCCCCGAGGATCTGACCGCCCGGCTATGGGCAGCAAGCGAGGGGCAGCGTCCGGCGATTGCGGCGCGGACCGGGGCGAATGGTCAGGTCCGACCGCATCCCATTTTCGGGCTTTGGCCAGTCGCCCTTCAGCCCGGATTGGCCGACGCACTGGCGCGAGGGGACCGCCGGGTGACGGATTGGGCATTGGCTCAGGGGGCCAGCCTCGTCGCGTTTGACGAGGGCGAGATTGACCCCTTCTTCAACATCAACACGCCCGAGGATCTGGCCCGTGCCGCCGGTTGGCTACAGCCATGAGGTTCGACACCGTCATCACGTTGGACTGGTCGGCGGCGGGCACGCCCAAAACGGGCAAGGATTCCATCTGGATCGGAATCGCCGGGGCCGATGGCATACGCACCGAAAACATCGCCACCCGGACGGCGGCCGAGAGGCGATTGGGGGACCTGTTGGACAGCCATTTGGCAACTGGAGGGCGGTTACTTCTTGCCGCGGATTTCGCCTTTGGCGCTCCGGCGGGTTTCACCCAAGCCGTCACCGGGCGGCCCGACGCCCTGTCGTTATGGGCCTGGCTGGCGGAAAAGGTGCGGGACGACGAGCGCAATCGCACCAATTACCGCGACGTGGCCGGGCGGATAAACGGCCTGTTCGAGGGCGGTGGCCCGTTCTGGGGAAACGGTGCCAAGGCGGACACCCCCGGCCTGCCCCGCACAAAACCCGACCACCCCCCGGGGTTGCCCGAACATCGCCGGGCCGAGATCATGGGACGCGAGGGCGGGTTATGGCCCAAAACGCTCTGGCAGCTTGCCGGGGCGGGCGCCGTGGGGGCGCAGTCGCTGACGGGCATGCCGGTGCTGGAAAGATTGCGCCGGCGCGACCCCGGACGCATCGCTGTCTGGCCCTTTGACGCCGCCGCCGCAACAGCGCCCATCGTCGTGGCAGAGACCTATCTGTCCCTCCTTGGGCCGCAGGTCAAAGCGGATATGGCCATGGGCATGGTGCAAGACGCGGCCCAGGTCAGCCGCCACGCAGAGGCCTTTCTAACCCTGTCGCAACGGGACCAACTGGCCCGGTTGTTTGACCCATCGGTCCCGTCCGAAGTTCTGGCGCAAGAAGGCTGGTACCTTGGTGCCGGACAGGCCGCCCTTGTGCAAAGCGCCTTTCACGACGTTTGATCAGAGGCCCCGCGGCGGATCAGGTACAGTTGGCTGTCGCCTTCGTCGCGGCAGTCCAGAAACGTGTGCCCTGCCTCTGCGCAGAAATGCGGGACGTCCACGATGGCTGCGGGGTCCGTCGCCCGAAGGGCCAGAACCTCTCCCCCCTGCATAGAGAGGAGGCGCTTGCGGGCCCGCAAGACTGGCAAGGGGCAAAGCAGCCCCCTGGCGTCGATCGCCACCTGCCATTCAGTCGCTTGCGAATTCTCCGGCACCCTACGTTGCCTCCGGGCGGTCGGTTCCTTGGCTGCTTTGGCCTGGGGACGCGCCGATGACAGAGGGAAACAAATGCCCGATGGCCGGTGCGACCACAGTGGCCAACACGGGTCCGAAGCGTAGTCCGACGCCGATGAAGTAGGTTGTTTGCCTCATGGAATGCGTCCTGTATCCGTCTGGTTTGAGTGCAGGCTAACAACAGTGCTTGCCACTCGCCAGTATCCCGGCGCGAGTTCTGTTTCTAGTCGTTGAGTTGCGCCATGCGATCAGCTTTTCGCAGCCCTGGAACCGGATGGTTTTGCAAGGCCACCTCGAGGCCGGACAGGTCTGCGATTTTGCCATTCATGCACGGCGCAGGGCTCTGGCAGCATCAAAGCGCTTGGTCTCCCGCACGTCATCAACGCTCGCCGATGCGACCTCCGGCCCATCGGTGTGATTCATGGAGTTCGCGAGTTCGAGCAACCTTCTTGCGCGATCGGTCAGGGCCCCAGCGCTCGCTGCGCTGCGCTCAGCAAGCTCTGCGGTATGTTGCGTGACGCGGTCCATCTGGCTGGTCGATCCCGATACTTCTTTGATGCTCGTGACCTGCTCCCCCGCGGCCTGCGAAATATCCTTGACGTTCAGTACAACGCTGTCGATTGCGGCGACGATTTTGACGAGGACATCGCCGGTGGCCTGTACGAACCCGGACCCTTTGGCGACGTGTTTGTTGTTTTGGGTAATGAGACCCTCGGCGGCGATGATCTGCTCGACATCGCATATGGCACCACGGCCAGGAGCCGCGCGAACCGGGGCTATGAGCTTCACATCTCTTTCGATGAAGACTTGCAGCACGCCGGCATTGCCCAGCCGACGCGGTTCGTCTGTGCGCGGCGTGTGCTCGTGTCGCCGACACATCGGGGATTTGATCCCTGGCGCGACACGGACCCACATGTCGGGCGGCTCTCACCCGACCTGATGCCGCGGCTCGATGACCTGCGGGGCAAGATCCGGCAGGCAAAGATCGAAGGCTGGAAGCGCCAACCGAAGCTCACCCTTCTTACCGACAGCCCCAAGCGCTGACCGGGGATCCGATCCGGCCCTCTCTCACGGGGGCCGGATACGGTTCCCCGCTCAACTTCCTCAAAACAAGGACCCAATTATGGACATCAACATCCCCAATAAGTTCCGCCTCTTTCACAGCTGCGACGGCTCCTCGGCCCCTTTGCGCCAAGCCGCAAACGCGATCACGCATATCTACCCGCGCCTGCGGATTGCGCTGTCGCAACTCGCGGGAATGCCGCCGCAAACCCTGCTCGGGTTGGAGCAGGATCTCGACCTGCTGCATGCCGTTGTGATGCACGATCAAGCGGCAGATAAGACGCTCATCGACGCGATCGACCGGATCTATGTCCAGATCGGCAGCGCTGAGCTGTCAGGTGATGATGCAGTTGCCTGCGACATCGCGCAGGAGGAACTGTTCACTGTGCGTGCGAGCTGGCAGAGCGTCGTCGATAGGATCGAAGCGGAACGGACGCTCTACGAGGCGTTGCTTGTAGACCGCTAAACAGAATGGACCCGCACGGTGTCCCGTGCGGGTCCGGACAGGGCGAAGAACCGAGGATGATCTGCGTCTCGCGCGCTGTTGGTTCGTTTTTGACCACAACGGATGGAGATCGAGATGCACCTCACAAACCTAATCGACCTGATCGCCGAAGTTGCTGCAAAGCGGGTCGCCCGGGAGGGCGAGACCAAGGCAGAGCCTCCTGGCGAAGTGATCCACCGATACCGACGGATTGTGGCGCTTCTTTGGAGGGGGTTGCCAAATATTCTTCACAATTGGATTGTTTAAGTCCAAAGCGGACGCGCCGCAGAAGTGGCCCCTGTCAGTCCGTATCCCCAGAACAGACCAAGAGGCCCCGATGATCGAGACCGATCCTCCGAAGCGCGTGGCGATTTACGCGCGGTATTCCAGCGACCTGCAAAAACCGACCTCGATCGACGATCAGATCCGCGAATGCCGCCGCCACGCCGAGCGCCAGGGCGGATGGGTCGTGGTGCAGGTCTTTTAGGATGAAGCGATCAGCGGCGCCACCAAAGGCCGTCCGGGCTTTGACGCTTTGGGCGAGTTCGTGGCCCGCGGGGAATGCGACATCGTACTGTTCGAGCACATCGACCGCGTGGCGCGTGATCTGGAATTCCTGATGACCTTCTACAAGAGGGCCCACTACGCGGATGTGGAGATGCACCAGCTGCACCGGGGCAAGCTTGGCATCTTCGACATCGGCATTCTCGGCACCTTTGCGCAGCTCTTCCTTGAAGAGTTGCGGCACAAGACCCGCCGTGGCCTGGAAGGGCGTGCCAAAGCCGGCAAGAACACGGGCGGCCGCGCCTATGGCTACCGCTCTGTTCCCCTGCCCGAGGTTGGCGGCAAGGGCACCGGCAGCGTCAAGGAAATCGTCCCGACCGAGGCGGCCATCATTCGCGAGATCTTCGAGCACTACGCCGCGGGCAAGTCTCCGCGCGAGATTGCGGCAAACCTTAATGCGCGCGGCATTCCCTCTCCGCGTGGCAGCGGTAAGGGAAGTGGCCATTGGAAGACAAATACGATCTATGGCAACCGGTCCCGTGGCACCGGCATCCTGAACAACGAACTCTATATCGGCCAGAGTGTCTGGAACCGGCTCAGCTATCAAAAGCACCCGGAGACAGGGCGGAAGATTTCCAAGCCGAACCCGCCTGGGGAATGGGTTATCACTGACAAACCGCATCTGCGGATCATCGAGGATGATCTCTGGCACCGAGTGAAGGCCCGTCAGGACCTGATCGACAACAGCCGTACCAAGGCGGAGGCCGAGGGCAAACGCGGCGCTGGGGCCGCGCAGGCCGCGCGTCGGCGCAAATACCTGCTGTCAGGGCTGCTGACCTGTGGCCAATGCAGGGGCAACATGACCGTCGCTGGCAAGGGCGAGCGGCGCCGCTACTACTGTGCCAATGCAAAGGAAAAGGGCGCGTCGGTCTGCACGGGGATGCCCGGCGTCAAGGAATCCGCCGCCGCCGAGGCCATTCTCAGTGGCTTGCGGCACGGACTGATGCAGGATGAGGCCTACGAGCGTTTCGCAGTCCAGTTCGAGGCCCGGCTCAAAGGCGATCAAGAACAGGCGCGCGAAGCTTTGAAGGCGCATGATCGCAAGATCCGGGACCTGGACGCAAAGCACGCAAACCTGCTCGATGCGGTCGAGAACGGCAAATTCTCGGACTCCATCATCGACGCACTGAACAGGACGGCGGAGGACCTCAAAGCGCTGCGCGCCGCGCGGGACGCGCTTGTACCCGAACCGATCGCGCTGCCAGCCGATCTCCCTGCCCTCTATCGGCGCTATGTCGACAACCTGTCGTCCACGCTGATGGATGAGGAGGTTTCAGGGTCTGCGGCGGATGAACTGCATGGTTTGATCGACCGTGTGGTCGTCACATGGGACGGGGACCGGGACCATCATGAACTGGATGTATCGGGCAAGTTGTTGGAGATGCTGGCAAAAGCAAAGCCCGCCGGAGAGGCGGGCTTTGTATCGAACGGTTGTTCGCTAAAACTGGTTGCGGGAGTAGGATTTGAACCTACGACCTTCAGGTTATGAGCCTGACGAGC